>JBPYEM010000335.1:0-7677 GCA_051985205.1 Candidatus Limnocylindrales bacterium
AGGACCCGCTCATGGACGAGGCGGTCCGGCGGATCGTCGCCTCGATCGAGAACCCCGGCGACCACATCAGCGAGATCGCGCTGCTCAAGAGCCAGATCAAGGACGGCGTCTCGCGCTACCTCTACGAGCAGACGAAGCGACGACCGATGGTCTTCCCCGTCGTGGTGGAGGTCTGATGGCGGCCCGCCGGCGGACCAACCGCCGCTCCCCGTCGACGCGCCGCCGCGGCTACGCGCTGCCCGCGTTCTCCGTGAGGCCCGAGGTGGCTCGCTCCCTGTTCGGGCTCACGTTGCTGGTGCTCGGCGTGATCACCCTGATCATGATCTTCCTGCCGGCGAGCCAGGGCAGCCTGACCGAGTGGGCGCAGAGGACCGTGAACCCGCTCTTCGGGACGGGTCGGTGGCTGCTGCCCTTCCTGTTGATGGCCGCGGGCGCGTACGTCGAATGGGGCGGGCCGCCGGCGCCCGGTTGGCAGTGGCGATTCGTGGCCGCCGGCATCGCCTTCGTCGCCTTCCTGGCGCTGCTGGAATTCCTGCCCGTCCGCGGCGGCGGCCGGATCGGGACGGCGATCGCGCACGCCCTGGCGCAGGTCGTCGGGAACACCGTCATCGTCTTCGTGATCCTGATCGCGGTCATCACCGGCGGCGTCCTGATCGCGCTCCAGCGTCCCATCCGGTCGTTCGTCGACCCGATCGTCGCCAACCTGCGGGTGCTGTTCGCCCGGCCGAGCCCCGCCCCCGCATCGACGCGGAAGGGGAAGCCGGCGCCGGTTGCGCCATCGCCGCTCGAGTCGCGGCCAAGCACCGCGGTCCCGCCGCGAAGCATCCTCGACGAGCCGGCGCCGCCGGCCGGCATCGGCCAGACGAGCCAGACCTTCGCCTTCGGTGGGTCCGGCGGCCCGCGTCCTTCGGGTGGGGCGCCGGCCGCTTCTGCCGTGCCATCCGGTGGGGCGGCCACGGCCGTTGCCACTCGGCCGCGTCTCGGCACGGATGAGGCCGCGACGGCGTTCGAATCCCTCCAGGCGGTCGACTGGACGCTGCCGCCGATCGAGCTGCTCGAACCCCGGGCAGGAGCCCGGACCGGGACGGTCGACCACGCGATGATCGCCAAGCGCATCGAGGAGAAGCTGCTCAGCTTCGCGATCCCGGCGAAGGTCGTCGGGGTGAACTCCGGCCCGGTCGTGACCCAGTACGAGGTCAAGCCGGAGCACCACGTGAAGGTCTCCCGGATCGAGGCGCTGGCCGACGATCTGGCCATGGCCCTCTCCGCCCGCTCGATCCGGATCGAGGCACCGATCCCCGGCAAGGACGTCGTCGGCATCGAGATCCCCAACAGCGTCAGCGAGGTCGTCGGGTTCCGGCCGCTCGTCGAGGAGAGCAACATGCTCGGCGCCTCGAGTCCGCTCACGTTCGCCCTCGGCCGGGACGTCTCCGGCACGGCCTATGCCGTCGACCTCGCCAAGATGCCCCATCTCCTCATCGCGGGCGCGACCGGCTCCGGCAAGAGCGTCTGCGTCAACGCCCTGATCACGAGCCTCCTGATGCGGGCCCGGCCGGACGAGGTCCGGCTCGTCCTCGTCGACCTCAAGCGCGTCGAGCTCGCGCCGTACAACGGCCTGCCGCACCTGCTCCAGCACGTGATCGTCGAGCCGAACGAGGCCAAGGCGGTCCTGAACTGGGCGGTCCGGGAGATGGAGGATCGCTACAAGGTCCTCGCGGCGACCGGCGTCCGGAACATCGCGTCGTACAACTCCCGGCCGGAGGCGACGGGACCGGACGGCGCGTCGGAGCGGATGCCGTACATCGTCCTGATCATCGACGAGCTGGCCGACCTGATCATGCGCGAGGGCCGGAAGGTCGAGGACCCCGTCGTGAAGATCGCCCAGAAGGCTCGGGCGGTCGGGATCCACCTCGTCCTCGCGACGCAGCGCCCTTCGGTCAACGTCGTCACCGGCCTCATCAAGGCCAACGTGCCGTCGCGGATCGCCTTCGCCATGGCCTCCATGGTCGACTCCCGAACTGTCCTCGACGCGCCCGGCGCCGAGGACCTGATCGGTCGTGGCGACATGCTCTACCAGCCGGTCGACCTGCCGCGTCCGGTCCGGATGCAGGGCGTCTTCGTGAGCGACCACGAGGTCACGGAGGTCACCCGCCACTGGCTCGATCAGACCGGTGGTCGGACGTTCTACGACGAGGATCTGCTCGCGTACGGCGACGCCGAGGACGGTGGCAACGGCGACAACGGCCAGTTCGGATGGCTGCGGAAATATGGCGTCGATGAGATGACGATCCCGGCGGCGGAGCTCGTGATGAGCTCGCAGCGAGCCAGCACGTCCATGCTCCAGACGAAGCTGAAGCTCGGCTTTGCCCGGGCCAGCCGGGTGATCGACGAGCTGGAGCGGTACGGGATCGTCGGTCCCCAGGACCCCCGCAACCCGGCGACGCCGCGCCAGATCTACGGCCCGGACAACTGGCTGCGGTCGATCGACGACGGCGACGGGAGCGACGACTGAGGACGACAGCCCCGCGCGGCTGACGACGCGCGGCGCGGTCGCGGCGGGCGGTGAAGATGTCGCGGCTGGCACCGGTCACGGACGGCGCCCTTCGCCCGCTGCGCGGTGTCCGAAGATCTCGACCGGCCGGACCGGAGCCGCCCGGACGGGACGAAAAGGCCATGACCGTTCCGTCGATTCCGGGTCCACTCGGGGTATCCTTTGCCCGTAGAGGTCGTCCGCCGGCGCGCGCGGGCTCGGCCGCCGAGGACGGGGATCGATGACGACACGCGACGAAGCGCGACGGGGAGCCGCGAACCTCCGTCCGGATGAGGTGCGCCTCGGATCCGGCCGGGAGTTCGACGATCCTCGCCTCGACCGCCGTCGCAGTCCCCGCGACCCGGACCCCGGCGATCGGCGCGATGACGATCGTCGCGACGACGACCGCCGCCCGTTGGGCGGCGCCCTGAGCCTGCCGGAACGTCTCTATGCGGCCCGCGAGCGCAAGGGCGTCGATCTCTACCGCGCCGAACGCGACACGAAGATCCGCGCCCGCTACCTCGCCGCGTTGGAGCGCGGCGAGTACGGGGAGCTCCAGGGCGACGTCTACACGAAGGGGTTCCTCCGGAACTACGCGACGTACCTGGGCCTCGATCCCGAGGAAGTGATCGCCCAGTGGCGCCGCGAGCGGGGCAACGTGCCGACGCCGAAGACGGTCATCTCCGTCCCGAAGCCCATCGCCCAGCCCCGGCCCGGTCTCCAGTTCTCGCCCAGCATCGTCGTGGCGGCGTTGCTCACGGTTCTCATCGTCGGCGTCGGCGTCTGGCTCGGGACCCAGGTGATGCGGTTCGCGAAGCCGCCCACCCTCGAGGTGACCTCGCCGCGCGAGGCGACCGTCCAGCTGCAGGAGGACCAGACGTCGTTCACCCTCGAGGGAAGCTCGATTCCCGGCGCGACGATCACCGTCGAGCTGGCAGGTGGCACCCGCCAGGTGTCCGCGGACAGCACCGGCTCGTGGTCGATGACGGTTGACGTCGTGCGGGGCCGCAACGAGTTCAAGATCGACGCGACCGACCCGGACACGGGCAAGCATGCCGAGCAGCCGGTGACGATCCTGATCCAGGTGCCGTTCAAACAGCTTGAGGCGCCGGCGCTGACCGTCGACCAGCCGGCGGACGGCACGACCGTCGAGAACGGCGCGATCCGCGTTCAGGGAACCGCCCAGAACGCGACCCAGGTGTCGATCACGACGACGTGGGAAGGGCCGGCCTCCGCCGGCTACGGTGCCGGGCCATCGCCGAAACCGGGCGCCTCGAGCCCGGCGTCCAGCGCTCCGGCGGCGCCTGCGCCAATGACCCTCCAGGTCGCCGACGATGGCACGTGGAGCACGGGCGACACGCCCCTCCAGCTGACCACCGGGCGGTGGGCGATCACCGTGACCGCGCTCAACGGCCAGGGCACGTCGTCGTCCTCGCAGACGCGCCACGTCACCGTCGCCTACAAGGGCATCAACCTGGTCGTCACGATCAAGGGCGGCTCGGCGTGGGTGAAGGTCTGGGTGGACGGTCAGCTCGACCCGACGACCGGTCGTGGCGGCAAGACGCTCCACGACGGACAGGCGCTGACGTTCAACGGCCAGACGTCGATCGAGGTCCGGACCGGGTCGTCCGGCGCGACGTTCTTCACCCTGAACGGTCAGTCGCTGGGTGCGCTCGGCCGTCGCGGGATCCCCGAGACGTGGCTCTTCAAGACGGGCGAGGCACCCACCCAGACGCAGCGCCAGTAGCGGTGGCGGACGCGCTTCTCGAGCTGGCGGAGCGCCTTCAGGCCGCCTGCCTGGAGACCCGGGCGACCGTCGCGCTCGCGGAGTCGTGCACCGGCGGCCTGGTCGCGGAGGTGCTGACGGCGATCCCCGGCTCGAGCGCCTATTTCCTTGGCGGCGTCGTGTCGTATGCCGATTCCGCGAAACGCGATCTCCTCGACGTCGATCCGGCCGTGCTCGCGGCCCACGGAGCGGTGAGCGCCCAGGTCGCGCGGGCGATGGCCGAGGGTGCGCTCGCGCGATTCGGAGCGACGGTCGCGGGATCGGTGACCGGGATCGCGGGTCCGGACGGCGGATCGCCCGAGAAGCCCGTGGGCCTGACGTATCTCGGCGTCGCCGACGCCGCCGGCGCGGACGTGCAACGGGTCGTCTGGACCGGCGACCGCGCAGCGAACCGGCGGGACAGCGCGGTCGCCATCGTCGAGACGCTCCTCGCCCGGGTCACCGCCGATCGGCGATGATCGCGGAGTGACCGAGAGCGCCCATCCGGAGGCCGGCCTCGAACCGGTACGTCCGCCGCGAGCGATCCGGTCCGGCGAGCAGATCCATATCGTCGGAGCCGCGGGAGCAGGGGCGAGCGCCGCGGCCCTCCACGCGTTCTGGGCGGGCGGACTCCCCGACGGCTGCGATCCGGGCGCGCCGTCGCCGTACACGACGGCTCTTGATGCGGCCGGGATCGAGATCGCGTCGATCCACGATCCCTCGCACGTTCGTCGCACGCCGCCGCCCGACCGGCTGGCGGTCACGAAGGCGTTGACCGCGATCGACCCCGATCATCCGGAGCTTATGGCCGCGCGAGCGGCCGGGATCCCGATCGAGCCGTGGCAGCAGGTGATCGCCGACGCCGCGACGGGTCGCCGCCTGATCGGCGTTGCGGGGACGCACGGCAAGAGCACGACCGCGGGCTGGCTCACCCACGTGCTGACCGCGACCGGGCTCGATCCGGCGGCGTTCGTCGGGGCCCTCCTGCCGGCGTCGCTCGTGGGCGGCGTGCCGGCGACCGCCAGACGCGGGGCCGGCCCGTTCGTCGTGGAGGCGGACGAGTACGCCGGCAACTTCAACGCGTACCGCCCGGGAATCGCCATCCTGACGTCCGCCGAATGGGATCATCCCGACGTCTTCGCCGATCGTGCCGCCGTGATCCAGGGATTCGAGACGTGGATCCGGGCGATGGACGGTGACGGGCGCGAGCCACCCACGCTCGTCGCGAACGTCGCGGACGAGGGCGTCCGCGAGCTGATCGGCCGGCTGCGCGACTGGCCGGGCCGCCTCGTCGCGACGGCAGTCGCGGACGGCCAGTCAGGACCCCTCGACGTCGTCTCCCGCGACCTCATGCCCGCGACGGCGGCAGGGCCGGCGCGGACGATCGTGGGCCGGGTGACCGCGGCCGATCCCGGCGGGACCACCCTCGAAGTCCACGGCGTCGTGGGAGACGATCCGATCATCGTCCGACTCGAGACCGCCGGCCGGCACAACGCCTCGAACGCTCTCGGCGTGCTCGGCGCTGCCCTGGCGATCGGGGCGGATCCGGGCGCGATCCCGTTCGCGCTCGCGTCCTTCGACGGCGTCGGACGCCGTCTCGAGCGGAAGGGCGAGTTGCAAGGGGTCGTGGTGTTCGACGACTACGGCCACCACCCGACGGCGATTCGCGCCACCCTCGAGGCCGTTCGCCAGCGAGCCCCGGATCGCCGCATCTGGGCCGTCTACGAGCCGCTGACCTTCCACCGGACCGCGGCGATGCTCGACGACTTCGCGGATGTCCTTGCCACCGCCGATGCGGTCGCCATCGCGGACATCTGGCCGGGCCGCGACCGGGATCGGACGGTCACCTCGGCGCGTGCGCTGGCCGAGGCGGTGGCGAAGCGAGACCCGGCGCTGGTCGTTGCCGCGCCCGGATCGGTCGAGGCGACGGCCGCGTGGCTCGCCCGGGAGGTCCGGTCCGGCGACGCTGTGCTCGTCATGGGTGGTGGCCGGAGCTACCGGATCGGCGAGCTCCTGCTGGAGGCCCTGGCGGCTCGTTAGTCGGCCAGCAAGTATCCTTGGCCCGTCACCCGGGCCGCTCCCCGATGCCGCGGCTGCCCGGATCCGCGCAGGGAGGCCCATGGCCGGAGACGTTTCTTTCGACGTCGTCAGCGACTTCGACGAGCAGGAGCTTCGGAACGCGCTCGACCAGGTCCGGCGCGAGGCCGGCCAGCGATTCGATTTCAAGGGCGTGACCGTCGACCTGACCCAGGGCAAGGGCGAGCTCGTGCTCGTCACGGACGACGAGCATCGCGCCGCCGCCATCAAGGACCTGATCGAGTCGAAGGCGATCCGTCGCGGCCTGTCGCTGAAGATCTTCGACTGGGGCAAGGTCGAGCCGGCCGGCGGAAACAAGGTGCGCCAGGCCATCACCCTCCGCCGGGGCCTGAACGACGAGCTCGCGAAGAAGATCAGCAAGCTGATCCGGGACGAGTTCCCGAAGGTCAAGCCGCAGATCCAGGGCGACGCGGTTCGTGTCTCCGGCAAGAGCAAGGACGAGCTCCAGAAGGTGATCGTCCGGCTGCGCGGCCTCGAGGAGCTTCCCGTTCCGCTGCAGTTCGAGAACTACCGGTAACCGACGGATGATGCCCGGAGCGCGGGTCTCGCGAACCGTGATGGCCGTCGTCGCGATCCTCGTCGTGATCGGCCTCGTGCTCGCGATGGTCGCGGCACCGGCCGCCGTGCCGTCGCATCTCTGATGGTGGACGAGGGGACAGGGATCGGGTCGACGGAGACGACGGCCCCGGCCGAACCGCCGGCGATGGGACCGCCTCCGGACGCCTCCACGGCCGCGGAGGGCGACGGAGCACAGCCGGACGACGTTCGGCCGGATGAGGCCGAGGCGCTGGAGCGCGAGAGCCTCGACACCGCGGACGGCGGTCCCGAGCCGGCGGGCGCTGGGTTCGCCGCTCCCTCCGCGGGTGTCGCCGCGAGCCACGTCGACGCCGACGTCGCCGAACCGGGCGCCCGGCCCGCCGACGACTTCGACCTGGAGGCGACGGCCGAACCCGCCGATGCCGATCTGGAGACGGACGTCGGCGATGCGGGCGCCGCCGATGCGGGCGACGCCGATGCGGGCGACGCCGATGCGGGCGATGCCGACGTGGAGGGGACGGCCGAGCCGTCGTCCCCAGCCGGTCCGCGAACCGTCGGTCGGTTCATCGCGGACGGTCTGCGCGCGGCCGGGGTTCGGTACGCGTTCACGGTTCCCGGTGAGAGCTTCCTCGGCGTTCTCGAGGGTCTTCGCGACGCGGGGATCCGGATCGTCGCGACACGACATGAAGGCGCCGCTGCGTTCATGGCCGAGGCTCACGGCCAGCTGACCGGCCGTCCGGCGGTCGCG
>JBPYEM010000336.1:0-11657 GCA_051985205.1 Candidatus Limnocylindrales bacterium
GGGGTCCGGCTCGTCACCCATGTCGGCCCGTATCCGTCGATCGACGCGATGAAGGGGATCGCGAAGGACGTCCGGGGCGTCCTCGGCTCCGGCGTCATCGCGCTGGGTCTCGACGACGAGGAGCCGCAGCTCTTCGTCACGGTCAGCGACGACTTGGTCGGCCGGGGCGTGTCGGCCGGCGACCTCGTCCGAGTCGCGATGACCCACGTCGACGGCAGGGGCGGTGGCCGTCCGGAGATGGCCCAGGGCAAGGGCTCGAACCAGGCCGGTCTCGCGGAGGCGATCGCGGGGATCCGGGCGGCCGTCACCGAGACCGTCCGTGCACCGCGATGAGCGTCTGACGCCCGCCGCGCCGGGATCGGTCCGTCGCCTGGCGGATCGGTGACGTGGCGTTCTTCCGCAGGATCTGGCAGCGTGACGGCGACGCCGCCCTGGCCGCGTGCACGGCTCTCGACATCGGCACGGAGTTCGCCAAGGCCCTCGTCTTCGAGATCGGTGAGGACGGGCACGGCACGGTCCGTGGCGTCGGACGGAGGCGGCAGGGCCTGAGCCACATGTCGTCGGGCACGGTCGCCGACATCGCCGCCGTCGTCGACAACTGCTCCGTCGCGCTCCAGGAGGCGGAGGAGATGGCCGGCTTCCGACCCACCCAGGTCGTCATCGGCATCGCCGGCGAGCTTGTCAAGGGCTTCACCACGACCCACACCCAGGAACGGAAGCGGCCGGACCAGCCGATCACGGAGGCCGAGCTGTCGCGGCTCATCGATGTCGTGCAGCGGGACGCGCTCCGCGAGGCCGAGCGATCGATCACCTGGGAGACCGGTCTGCCGAACGTGGACGTCCGCCTCGTCCACGCGGCGATCGTCGGCGCCTCCATCGACGGCTACGCCCTGACGAACCCGGTCGGCTTTCAGGGCCGGCACGTGAAGATGGGGATCTTCAACGCGTTCGCCCCGCTGGTCCATCTGGGCGCGTTGCAGTCGGTCGCATCGCAGCTGGACCTCGAGCTCCTCGAGATCGTCGCGGAGCCATACGCGGTCGCTCGCGTCCTCGGTGCGGACCAGGTTCGGCAGGCGGGCGCCCTGTTCGTGGACGTGGGCGGCGGCACGACCGACGTCGCGCTGGTTCGTCAGGGCGGGATCGAGGGGACGCGGATGTTCGCGCTCGGTGGCCGGGCGTTCACCAAGAGCCTTGCGGACCGGCTGGACCTGCCGTTTCCGCGGGCCGAATCCGCGAAGGTCGACTACGCCCGCGGGCTCCCGGTCGAAGCTCGCGATGAGATCCGGACGATCGTCGCCGAGGACGTCGAGGTCTGGGCCGCCGGCGTCGAGCTCGTCATGGAAGAGCTCGGGGCAGGGGACCTGCTGCCGAGCCGGATCTATCTGTGCGGTGGCGGCTCACGGCTGCCGGAGATCCCGGACGCGCTGCGCGCCGAGCGGTTCTGGAAGCGGCTGTCCTTCGCCAGACCGCCCGAGGTGGTCGTCATGGAGCCGGACCAGGTCGAATCGATCACGGACGCGACCGATCTGCTCGTGGACCAGCAGGACGTCACGCCGCTCGGCCTGGCCTACCAGGCGATCGAGCTCCAGACGACCGAGGACCCGCTGGATGCCGCCCTTCGCCGCGTCCTGCGGGCGATGAAGGTGTGATGGCCGAGGTCCGCCTCACGTCGTCGCCCGGCGCGACGGGCTAGGCTGTCGACCCGATGGCAGCGGGCATCGTCTATCTGGATGTCGACGACGAGATCACGTCGGCCGCGTCCCGGATCCGATCCTCGACCAACCCCCGAGTGGCGCTCGTCGTCCCGTACGGGTCACGGATCGCCACGTCCCGGATGAACTTCCGGCTCCTGTCGCGCGAGGCCCTGGTCAGCAACCGACGGTTGTCGATCGTCGCCGGCGACGCTGCCAGCCGCGCGCTCGCCGCATCCGCGGGACTGCCGGTGTTCGCGACCGTCGCCGAGTATGAGTCGGCGAACGCGCCGGTCGCGGGGACCGACGCAGACGAGAGAGCCGGGGACGCTTCCCGGGACGCGCCACCAGCCCCGGGCGCGTCGGGCGCGATCGGCCCCGAGGTGGCGCTCGGCGGCGACGCAGCGATCGCCGCCCTCGACGACGCAACGGTTGACGAGGCCGCGACCTCCACTCGTCCGGTGCCGCGGGTTGCCGCGGCAACGTCGCTCGCGGCGAGCGAAACGGTTGCGGGGATCGGGCCGGCCGTCGGGGAGTCGACGCCCCCCGCAATCGGACCAGCGGCTCAGCCGGTCGCCGCAACCGTGCCGCCGGTCATCCTCGGCCCGGGTCCGGCGCGGTCCGGACGCGGACGAGCGGCCCGACCGACCGCAGCACGCCGCCCGGCGGCGACCCGGCCGATCGCCGATGACGGCGCGTCGCACGACGAACCCACGTGGCGCCGCGCGGTCCGAACACCGGCCCTCGTCGGCGCGGCGGTGATCGGACTCGCGATCGTGGTCCTCGCCGTCGCGGCCTACCTGGTCCTGCCGGCGGCCACGATCGCGGTGACACCCCGTCGGGAGCCGATCTCCGTCTCGCTGACGGTCACCGCGGACCCGTCCGCAGCGGCCGTGGACGCCGCCGATGCGACGATTCCCGCGATGCGCCTCGACGTGCCGGTGGAGGCGAGCCAGACGTTCACGACGACGGGCGTCCACGTCGACGAGAAGGCCGCCCGTGGTTCGGTGACGTTCGCGAACTACGACACGGGCGGTGGTGTCACGATCCGCGGCGGGAGCATCGTTTCGACCGAGGCGGGCGTCAACTTCAAGACCCAGGGAACCGTCAGCCTCCAGCCTGCCGCAATCTTCCCGGCGTTCCAGCCCTCGACGGGCTCCGTCGACGTCGTCGCGACGAAGACCGGCGACGGCGGCAACGTGCCGGCCAACACGATCCGCGTCGTGCCGCAGGGCCAGGACCCGGTCCTGCTGCGAGTGAACAACCCGGCGCCGACGACCGGCGGCGTCAAGACCCAGACGCCCCAGGTGTCGCAGGCCGAGATCGACAAGGCCCTCGCCACCTTGCACATGCAGCTGCGGGCCGCGTTCGACGATGCCGTCGCAAGCGGTGCCGGCGCGCCGGCCGGAGCGACGGTGTTCCCGCGAACGGCGGTCCTGGGCGACGCGACCCCGTCCGTCAACCCGCAGAGCCTCGTCGGCCAGCCCGTCGCCACCTACGACCTGTCCCTCGCCGCGAACGGCAACGTGATCGCGGTCGATCCATCGCCGATCCAGAGCCTCGCGGAGACGGCGCTGACGGCGAAGGTCGGCGCGGACCATCGGCTGGTCTCCGGCTCGGTCCAGGTGCAGGTCGGCGACGGCTCCGTGGACGAGACGGGCACGGTCACCTTCGATGCGACCGCTCGCGGTCAGCGGATCGCGCTCCTCGATGCGAACCAGCTGCGCTCGCTCGTCAAGGGCCGGAGCGCCGCCGATGCAAAGGCCGCCCTCGCACCCTTCGGGGACGTCCGGGTGGACCTCTGGCCAACCTGGGCCACGACGGTGACGACGCTGGATCCGCGCCTGACCCTCACGATCGACGAAAGCGCTGGGTCGCCCGAGGCCACGCCAGGGCCTTCCTCCGCCGTCCGGACGTCGCAACCGTCACCGTCACGCCGACCGAGCCCGCCGACATCGGCCCGGCCGTCCACATCGGCCGTTGGCTCGGCGGCCCCGTGAGGCGTCTGCTGGGCCTCGACGTCGGCGATCGGCGGATCGGCGTCGCCCTGGCTGATGCGGACGGACGCGCCTGGCCATTGACCACGCTGCGGCGGACCGGCGTGCCGTCACGAGACGGGGCGGCCCTCGCCGCCCTGGAGGCCGAGCACGACGTGGGTGAGATCGTCGTGGGCCTGCCGCTCGACATGCGCGGCTCCGAGGGCGAGCAGGCGGTCCTGACGCGGGCCTGGGTCGACACGGTCCGGCCTTTCATCCGCTCGACGGTCGGGTATCGTGACGAGCGCCTGTCCAGCCATCTCGCTGAACAGCGCGTCGGCCCCATGAAACGGGGCCGGTCCGGGGGGCCACCGACCCGCGACCAGCGCGACGCCTGGCGATCACGAATCGATCGCGAGGCCGCCGCGATCATCCTCCAGGACGAGCTCGACGCCCGCGCCCGCAGCGCGCCGTCGGGTGCACAGACGGAGACCGGCTGATGACGATCCGCTCCGGCGGCCGTGCCCGCGACGGCTCGGGGGCACATCCCGCCGACCGGGGGACGTACGACGACGCCTGGCATCAGGACGACCCGATCGTCGTCCGCGGCGGTCGTGGATCCGGGCGCGGTGGTGGGAATGGCGGCGGCTACTACGGCGGCTGGAACGGCCGGGATTCGGGCCGTCGACGTGGCATTCCGGGTGTCATCAAGTTCCTCGCGTTCGCTCTCGTCCTCGCGGCCATCGTCCTCGTGGCGCTCGTGACCGTGCTCCGGCCGCTCGTCAAGAGCGCCGTGGTCGGCTGGGCCACGGACAACCCCGCGGCTCTCGGGATGCCGTTCGTCGCCGATCTCGTCCGGGAGGACCTCGGCGACCGGCTCACCCAGCCGGCATCGACCGACACGACCCAGGTGCCGTTCACCGTCAACGCCGGCGAGAACGCATCGACGATCGCCAGCCGCCTCGAGGACGAAGGTTTCCTGATCGATCAGCGGTCGTTCATCTTCATCGCGACCGAGCGCGGCCTCACGGCGGACCTCCAGACCGGCTCGTTCATCCTCCGTCGATCGATGACGCCCGACGAGATCGTGACGGCGCTCCTCGCGCCGGATCAGGTCAAGACGATCCAGATCTCCCTGCGAACCGGGCTGCGGTTGGAGCAGATCACGGCCAAGCTGGAGACGATCCAGGGCCTCCAGATGCATGCCGGCGACTTCTATCAGCTCGCGAAGCACCCGACGCCGGAGCTCCTGGCCGACTACCCGTGGCTGAAGGAGATGCTGCCGGACGGCGCATCGCTGGAGGGCTTCCTCTGGCCGGCGAACTACCAGGTCCTGCCCGACACGTCGGCCGAGGAGCTGATCCGCAAGATGCTCGACGGCTTCCACGCGGCGATGGGCGACCGCATGAACGTCCCGGCGGCGCGGGGGATGACGTTCTACCAGGTGCTGTCGCTTGCCTCGCTCGTCGACCATGAGGCCGTCCACGACGCCGATCGGCCGCTGATCGCCGGGGTCTTCACGGATCGCCTGAACCCGAAGCTCTTTCCGAACCTGCATCTGGGCTCGGACCCCACGATCTTCTGGATCCACGACACGCTCGCGTTGGACCCGACCGATATCCCCTCGTGGACGAAGTACGTGTTCTGGAACGCGCTGCCGAAGGGCTACCAGCTCCCCGCGCAGCTCCCGGACGATCTGGCCGGGTACAACACCTACACGCACCAGGGCATGATCCCGGGGCCGATCTGCACACCCAGCCTGCCGTCGATCGATGCGGCCCTGGCGCCGGACACGAAGGACCACTACCTGTACTTCCTCGCCAAGGCCGACGGCTCCGGCGACATCGTCTATGCGAAGAGCCTCAAGGAGCACCAGGCGAACATCAAGAAGTACGGATCGTGAGCGCCGGCCGGCCAGCGGTTGCCGGCCTCCCGGAGCCGGGCGACTTCGCAGCTCCGCCCACCGCCGCGGATCGAGCGCGCTGGCGCGAGGCGGATGAGGCGGCGAGACCGGGCCGGCTCGAGCACCTGCGACGGCGGTTCGAGGCCGCCGGCATCGACGCCTACTTCGGGATCCGGCGCGAGCACATGCGCTATCTCACGGGGTTCGTCCTCGCCGACGGCGAGGAGAAGGTTGCCGGGACGTCCGGATCCTTCCTGGTCGCGCGGGAGGACGTCGTCGTCCTCGCCGACTCGCGTTACACGATCCAGGCTCGCGCGGAAGCCCCGGAGGCACGCATCGTCGACGGCCCCCGAGACCTCGCCCACGCCTGGCCCACGCTCGTTGGGTCGGTCGGCGCCCGGCGAGTCGGCGTCGAGGCCGCCCTCGTGCCGTACGCGGCCTGGCGTCGCCTGGAGGCGGCGGCCCCGGACGTGGAGCTCGTCCCGATCGAGGGCTGGATCGAGGCGGATCGGGCGGTCAAGACGGCCGCCGAGCTCGAACGCGTCGCCGCCGCGGCAGCGGTCGCGGACCGCGCGCTTGCCGGGCTGCTCCCGGCGATCCGCCCCGGCGCAGTCGAGGCCGACCTCGCCCTGGATCTCGAATGGCGGATGCGGACCGGCGGTGCCGAGGCCGTTGCGTTCGATCCAACCTGCCTCGTGGGTCCTCGCGCCGCGATGCCGCATGGAGCCCCGTCCGGCGTGCCGGTCGTCGGCGGTCGGGTCGTCCTCTTCGACTTCGGCGCGCAGGTCGACGGCTACCGCAGCGACATGACGCGAACGCTCTTCGTGGGCGAGCCCACGGAGCGAGACCTCGCGGTCTACGACGCCGTCGCGAGGGCCCAGACGGCCGTGATCGCCCAGATCCAGGCTGACGTCGACGGCGAGCTGGCCTTGCCCAGCGGCCGCGAGCTGAACGCGCTCGCCCGGCGCACGATCGAATCGGACGGCCGGTTCCCGCCATACGAGCACGGACTCGGCCACGGGATCGGCCTGGCGACCCACGAGCTGCCCTCGCTCAGCGCGACGGCCCTCGACAGTCCGCTGCCGTCGCCAACGGTCTTCTCCGTGGAGCCGGGCATCTACCTCGAGGACGAGACGGGCGTCCGGATCGAGGATCTCCTCCTGCTCGATGCCGACGCCCGACGCCTGGAGCTCCTGACGAACTTCCCGCGCGACATCCTGGTCCTGCCCGCGTAGAAGCGACGCTGCCGAACGAACCGACGCGAGGCGGTCCTGCGGACCGCCGGCGGCCGTCCAGTAGAATGCAGGCCCGAACCCGACCCATGACGCCGGCTTCGGCGCGTCCGACCCGACGCCCCGACCCGACCGGCGGCCCCAGGAGCCCTTCCTCATGATCAGCACCGGCGAACTTCGCAAGGGCGTCGCCATCGAGCTCGACGGCGAGCTCTGGCAGATCCTCGATTACCACCACATCAAGATGGGTCGCGGATCGGCCCAGGTCCGGATCACGCTTCGGAACATCAAGCGCGGCCAGACGGTCGAGCGGAGCTTCCAGGCGGGGACGAAGTGGCCGCGGGCGTCGATGGAGAAGCGGCCGGTCCAGTTCCTCTACCGGGACGAGGACGACTACCACTTCATGGACACGGATACCTACGACCAGTTCCACCTGACGACAGATCAGCTCGGCGACGCCGCCCAGTACATGAAGGACGGGATGCTCCTCGACCGGACGACCTACCAGGGCGAGACGATCGGGGTGGAGCTGCCGGTCACGGTCGACCTCGTCGTCGCCGACACGGAGCCGGGATTCGCCGGCGACACGCAGACGGGCGCGCGAAAGCCGGCGACGACGGAGACCGGGCTCGTCGTGACGGTGCCGATCTTCGTCGAGAGCGGCGACACGATCCGCGTCGACACGCGAACCGGGGAGTACCAGACCCGGGTCTGATCCGTCGTTCTGTCGTCGGTCGTTGTCCACCCGACAATGGCCGACCGCGCGAGACGTCCCAGGCGACGGTCCTCGTCCGTCACCCAACGTCGGTGAGCGGGATCGTCAGCCGCGGTGCACTGCCGCCCGCCGTACGATTCGGCGGCCCCACGACGAAGTTCCGCCGACGACCGTGCGTTTGGCGCCGGACCGGCGTGATTGGGATGTGACGACCAGCATGGCATTCGCCGACGCGACCGACCTCGCCTACGAACGGACGTTCCAGGATCACTGGACGGACGTCTTCCGCTTCGCCCTCGCGTGGACGAACGACTGGGCCGCCGCCGAGGACCTTGCCCAGGACGCCTTCCTGCGGCTCTGGGACCACCGCCGGTCGGTGGACTGGACCGAGAGCGTCCTTCCCTGGCTCCTCGTCACAACCCGCCGCCTCGCGACGGATCGGTTCCGGCGCCTGCGGCGCAGATTGGCGGCGACGCCCGGCGAGCTCGTCGGTCCGTCGTCGGATCCGGCGGCGCGCGCACGCTGGCTGGACGTCGCCGGAGCGATGGGCTCGCTCTCGCCAGTCGAGCGCTCCGCGCTCGTCCTCACGACGCTCGAGGGACACACCTACGACGAAGCCGCCGTCGTGCTCGGAACGACGGCCGGCGCCCTGCGGGCAGCGGTGAGCCGCGCCCGCGCCAAGCTGGAGAAGGCGTGATGGACCCGAACCGGAAGTCTGATCGGATCCTCTCGGAGTGGGACGCGATCGTCCACCGGGCACAGCGGCCCGCGACCGCGCCGCGACCGCGCCGTTCGCTGGCGGGGTTGGGCGCAGCGGTCGGGCTGGCGGGTGCGGGCGTCCTCGCCGCCGCGCTCGTCGTCGCGGTGGTCGCCCTCGGCGGCCGCATCTCATCGAACGTCGGGAGCAGCCCGAGCGCCCCGGGATCCTCGCAGGTTGCCGTCGCCTCGGTCGTTCCGAGTGCGAGTGCGTCGCCGTCACCGGCCTCCTCGTCACCGGCCGCAACGCCCCAACCGACACCCACGAAGAAGCCGGTCGAGTCGACCGCGCCACCCGCGACGCCGGTCTGTTCGGCGGCTGGCCTGACGGCGCGCATCACGGCCTGGGAGGGCGCCGCCGGGAGCCGGATCGCCACGATCTCCGTGAAGAACACCGGTGCGAGCGCCTGCGATCTCGTCGAACCGACGTCCCTCGCCCTCGTCGATGGAACGGGCAAGGTGCGCATCAGCGGCCCAGGCCCAGCGGCCTCGTCGCCGATCCGTCTCGCCGCCGGCGGGGGCGCAACGACCCTCGTCGACGTCAGCAACGATTGCGGGCCTGCGCCGAAGGCACCGGTCACCGTCCGGTTCGACCTGGGCGGTCACCAGCTGACCGCAGCTCCACTCTCGCCGACGGACACGACCGTCCCGCCCTGCAATGGCGCGACCGTTCCCGGCAGCATCCAGATGCAGCCGTGGTCGCGCTGACCGCTCCCCGTCGTCCGGCCCGCCGTCGGATCCTCGAACGGTCGACCATCGCCCTGATCGCGACGGCCCTGCTCCTGCCGATCCTCGGCGGAGCGGCAGGGCCGGCGGCGGCCAGCGGGCCGACCCTCACCCAGCTCATCGGCCAGAAGCTCGTCGTCGCGATGAGCGGGACGACGCCAACGGCGGACCTCCTGGGCCGGATCCGGCGTGGCGAGGTCGGCGGGGTGATCCTGTTCGGGCCGAACATCGTCAGCAGCAGCCAGGTCGCCGCCCTGACGCGCCAGCTCCATGGAGCGGCGGTCGCGGGTGGACAGCCACGCCTCCTGGTCATGGTCGACCAGGAGGGCGGCGCGATCAAACGGATCGCCTGGGCGCCACCGACGCTCTCGCCACCACAGCTGGGTGCCCTGGGCTCGACCCGCAGGGCGCGGCTGCAGGGCGAGGCGACAGGCGCCGCCCTGAAGGCGCTCGGCATCGACGTCGACCTCGCGCCGGTTGCGGACGTACCGGCAACGACGGGCTCGTTCCTGTATCAGCAGGGCCGGACGTGGTCGTTCTCGGCGACCGTGACCGCGGCGCTCAGCGACTCGTTCGCGACGGGGCTCGAGGAGGCGGGGGTCCTCCCGGCGATGAAGCACTTCCCGGGTCTCGGCTTCGCCACGGTGAATACGGACCGCGCCGTGGTCTCCATTCGAGCGACGAAGGCGGCGCTCGCACCGGGACTGCTCCCGTACCGGACGGCGATCCCGCATGGATTGCCGCTCGTGATGCTCTCGAATGCGACGTACGCCGCCTACGACCCATACGCCGCCGCCGGCTGGTCGCCGGCGATCAACACGACGCTGCTCCGGACGACGCTCGGCTTCCGCGGCGTGACGATCACGGACGGCCTTGACGGCACGGCGGCAGCCCGTGGCTACACGACGGCGCACATCGCGGAGCGGGCCGCGAAGGCGGGCACGGACCTCCTCCTGGTCACGGGCACGGAGGCGACGAGCCGGGGCGTGTTCGCCAGCCTCCTTGCCGAGGCCCAATCCGGCGGGATCGCCCTCGGCGGCCTCCAGGCGTCGTACGCCCGCATCATGGCGTTGAAGGCCGGCGGCTGACGTCGAAGATGGGCGCTCGTCCGCGGATCGAGGCGACCGGTCACGAGCCAGAACCGGCGCGCGCGGAGGCGCCAGTACCATGAGAGCGTGGACGATCGGGCGCTGCTTCCCGGCTGGGACACGACGACGGGCGAGGGGACCGGGGTCCCCGCAGCCCAGCCACCGCTCACGGCACCGGGGGCCTTCGGACTCCGCATCCTCAACGTCAGCGAGGTCGCTCGCGCGATCAAGGACGCGGTTCGGTCCGACCCGCGCCTGACGGATCTCTGGGTCGAGGGTGAGGTCGGCCGGGTGACGGTCAGCTCCGCCGGCCATGCGTACTTCACCCTGAAGGACGCGAGGAGCACGCTGAACTGTGTCTGGTTCAGCGACGATCGGGCTCGATCCGTCTTCCAGCCGCAGGCGGGCCTCCGGATCGTGGCCCATGGTCGCGTCGATCTGTTCGAGCAACAGGGCGCGGTCCAGCTCTACGTCGAGTCGATCCAGCCAGCTGGGTTCGGTGACCTGGCGATCCGGTTCGAGGAGCTGAAGGCCCGGCTCGCCGCCGAGGGACTCTTCGACCAGGCGCGCAAGCGTCCGCGCCCACCGCGTCCGGCCACGATCGCAGTGATCACAAGCCCCACCGGCGTCGTCTGGCGTGACATCGCGACCGTCCTCGAGCGGCGGTGGCCGCTGACCCGAGTCCTGCTGGTCGCCTGCAAGGTCCAGGGCCCGGACGCGCCGGAGAGCATCGTCCGGGCGTTCAACCGTCTCGAACGGTGGATGGCCCACCTCGACCGGGAAGGCCGGGTCGACGAATCGCCACAGCTCACGATCCTCGCTCGCGGCGGCGGCTCCCTGGAGGACCTATGGTCGTTCAACGACGAACGCGTCGTCCGGGCGATCGTCGGCCATCGGCTGCCCGTCGTCTGTGGTGTCGGACACGAGGTCGACGTCACCCTCGCGGATTTCGCGGCCGATGTCCGTGCACCGACCCCGTCCGCAGCGGCGGAACGGGTCGTGCCGGATCAGGTCGAATGGCTCGGCTCCTTCCGCCGGGCGGGCGATCGGACGGCCGCTGCGGTGACGCGGACCCTGGACGCGATCCGGCGGGAGCTCGCCGTCGAACGTCGGGCACTCGATCGGCTCGACCCACGCGCCCAGCTCGTCGCCGATCGCGAGCGAGTGGGCCTCCTCCTGGACCGGGCCGTGCGCGTGGCAACGTCGACGATCGAACGTCGGGGCGGGGCGCTCCAGGCGATCGCGTCCGAGCTGCCGCGGCCGATCCTCGAACGCCTTGGATCGGCGCGTGGGGCGCTGGCGACGAGCAGTGCGGCGATCGCCGTGCTCGGACCGCAGGCCACCCTCGACCGGGGGTACGCGATCGTCCGCCGGGCCGGCGGCGACATCGTCCGCCGGGCGGCCGATGCTCCGGCCGGCACGGACCTCTCGATCCGGCTCGCTGAGGGCGAGATCGGCGCGGATTCGCGGGGGCCGGCCTGATCGCCGAGCGCGGCATCCGGCGACGGGAGACACACGGCCGGAGACCACGGCCGGACCGCGAGCTGTCGTTGATATCCTCGAAGCACCG
>JBPYEM010000337.1:0-2507 GCA_051985205.1 Candidatus Limnocylindrales bacterium
CAGCGTCTCCCGGTCCAGTGGGGTCGACTCGAAGTCGCGGTACTGGCGGGTTCGGCGGACGGATCGGAGGCGGTCGGCAGGGGAGGAGGAGTCGGACATGGAGGACATGATCGCCGCGCCGCGGGAATCGCGCGCCAGGGCGTCAGCCGCCGAGGACGGCGACGAGATGGCCCGTCGCTCGCGTGAGACGCGCGGCGATCTGGTCGTCGAGATGGTCGGCAAGGTCGCGAGCCCGTCGATCCAGGGCTCGTGCGTCGGTCAGCGCGCCGCGACTGTTGCCAGCCGCGAGGTCGCGCCGCACGCGACCCGCGAGGGATTCCAGGGCGTTGGCGTCCTTCCCCTTCAAGCCGCCATCGCCGCCGCGGGCCGCGGCGATCGCGGCGTCGACCTCGTCCAGAGCCGCAGTCGCGGGGTCGGTCAGCGGGATCGCGACGGTCGGCGCGGCTGAGGGCGATGGCTGGACCGACGGCGAAGGCGCAGTCGAGGGAGCGGGCGACGGCGAAGGGTGGACGGCCGACGGCGTAGCAGACGGCCCGGTCTGGATCCCGCTCGGGAGCGACTGGATCGTCTGGCAGGCCCGGAGGTACAGGATCAGGCCGGCGACGACGAGGATCGCGACGACCGCGAGCGCGATCCGGGACGCAGCCCGCGACGAGGATGAGCGCCCGCCGGTGCCGCGAGCTGCAGTTCCCGGCTGACCCGAGCGGCTGAGAGGACGCCCGGCTGAAGACGCCAGCTCGATCGGCGCGGTCGCGCCCAGCGGCACGGCGAGCGCCGTCGTCACCTCGTCCGCGGCTCCTTCGGAGCCCCCGACGCCTGCCGCTCCTGCGGAGCCCCCGGCTCCTGCGGAGCCCCCGGCTCCTGCCGGGCCTCCGGCTGCTGCCGGGTCTCCGGCTGCTGCGGGGCCTCCCCTCGCCGCAGACCCTGCGGTCGCCGCTGCGTCAGCCCCCGCCGACGCGGCCACCGCCGAGGCGATCGATGGGGAGCCATGAACGCCGGTGGCCGAACCCGGCCGGCCACTCCGCGTCCAGCGACCGAGCGCGGCCGCAAGACTCGATCCGAAATCGAGCGCATCCGGGCGGCGGCCCGGATCGAGCGCGAGTGCCTCGGAGACGGGGTCGTCGAACGCGATCCCGAGGTCTGGGTTCGCGCCGGAAACGGCCCGCGGCCGAAGGGCGGCGGCCGACACGACGTCGCGGACGGACCCGCTGGACCGCGGCATCTGCCCGGTCAACCCGAGGAACGCGACCGTCCCGAGCGCATAGATGTCCGACGCCGGGCCACCGGGATCGCCGCCGAGGCGTTCGGGCGCGAGGTAGCCCAGCGTGCCGATCGCCGTGCCGGGCTGGGTCAGCTCGGACACGTCCGTCGCACCGGATCGCACCAGCCCGAAGTCGCCGAGCTTCACACGATCACTCGCGAACAGGATGTTGGACGGCTTCACGTCCCGGTGGACGAGGCCGGCTCGGTGCAGCGCAGCGAGCCCATCGGATACGGCCACGAGGATCGGGATGAGCTCGTCCGGGGATAGGTTTCGGTCGGGCGCGAGACGGTCCGCGAGCGAGCCGCCGGGGCAGAGCTCCATCACGACGAACGGCTCGCGTCCGGCGGCACGGTCGCCGGGGTCGACGTCGAAGACGGCAACGAGCGCCGGGTCCGCAACCGCGGCCATCGCCCGCGCCTCCCGGTCGAACCGTCGCGCGAGCGCGGGATCTGCGGCGAGGTTCGGCAGCAGGACCTTGATCGCGACGTCACGGCCGAGCCGCTCGTCATGGGCACGGTGGACGGTCGCCATCCCGCCGACGCCGAGAAGCGCGCCGATCCGGTAGCGGTCCGCCAGGAGGTCGCCGGGGACGGGCATCCAGCCGAGGCTACCCGATGCGGTAGGATCGGCGCCCCGTTCCGGAGGTCCGATGTTCTCGACCCTGCTCGGGGTCCTGCCACCCGCGGCGGAGTCGCCACAGCCCGACGACGCGACGGTCCTGGGCGAGCTTGCCGGCGTCGGCCTCGAGCTCCTCGCGACCGGCGCGGCGCCACCCGACCCGACGACGGATCCCGCCGATGTGGTACGCCGCTGGACGGCTGCCGCCGCGGCGACGGACCGCCCGGTCAAGCAGGTCCTCCTCGGGCCCTATTCGGCCGGTCGTGACGGGCCTCGTTCGCGGCCCGCGGCGCTCGCCGAGCAGGCGCGGGCGACCGTCGTGGCGCTCGCGGAGGCCGGCTGTGCCTTCGTCGAGATCGACGAGCCGGACGCACTCGCGATCGCGGTCGTCGACGGGGAGCGACGCAGGTTCGTCGAAGCCCACCGCGCGCTCGCCGATGGCCTCGCCGGGACGCACCTATCCCTGGCCATGACCGGCGGCAACTTCGAGGGCGCCGGGCCGGCGACCTTCTTCGATCGGGCCTATGCAAGCTTCGCGTTCGATCTCATCGAGGGTCCCGACAACTGGCGCCTCATCGCCGTCGCTCCGGGCGACCGGGGAATCGTCTGCGGAGCACTGGACCCC
>JBPYEM010000338.1:0-3889 GCA_051985205.1 Candidatus Limnocylindrales bacterium
GCCCCACTTGAAGTTCTTGATGAACGTCGCGGCGGCGCCGGCCTTGTTCATCCAGTCCATCCGGACGATCTTGTTGAGGATGTATGGCGGGTAGTCGCACGCGACCTTCTTGAGGTCCTTGTCACAGCCGGGCGTGTAGGCCGGCAGCTTGATCTGGACGAGCTTGATCTCGTTCTGGAGCCACTGCGGGTCGTAGAAGTAGCCGAGCAGCGGCGTCTTGTTCTTGTCCGCGTTCTGGAACGCGGTGATCGTCGCCGCTTCCGAGCCGGAGAAGACGTCCTTGTAGTTCAGCCCGAGGTTCGTGATCAGTGCCTCGTCGTACTGGACGAACGTCGGGTCGCTGCCCAGGAACTGGCCCTTGTCGCCGGACTCCGGCGTCTTGAACAGGTCCGCGTACTTGTTCAGGTTGTGCCAGTCGGCGAGGTCCGGGTACTTGTCGATCATCCAGCCCGGGACGTACCAGCCGATGATCCCGGTGACGCCGTTCGGGCCGTCGTCCGTCGCGAGCTTCGTGTCCGCGATGTAGTGCTTCTCGAGGTCCGGGTGGCCCCAGTTCTCGAGGATGACGTCGACCTCGCCGGTGTCGAACCCCTGCCAGGCGGGCTGCTCGGCGAGCGTCGACGTCTCGACCTTGTAGCCCATCTGCTGGAGCAGGCACTGCGCGACCGCGACGTTGGCCTCGGCGCCAACCCACTGGTTGATCATCATCTTGACGTCGCCCTTGTCGCCGCTGCCGGTGCAGGTCGCCTTCGCGACGGCGCTTGCCGCCGGGGCGCTGCTGCCGCTGCTCGCGGCCGGTGCGCTCGCGCTCGGCGCGCCGGCACCCGTGTCCGTGCTCGCCGGCGGCGCGCTCGCCCCGGACCCCTTGGCACAGCCGGTCACGATCACCGCGACCATCGCGATGCCGCCCAGCCAGCGGGCCCATCCGTTCTGGCGCATCCGAGACCTCCTCCTCACCGGCTCAGCCGGCCCGTACCGTGGTGGAGCGACGGCGCCCGCCGGCTCCCTGGGTGATCCGATCCAGCATGATCCCGAGCAACGCGATCGCGAACCCCGCGGCCAGCCCGTTCCCGAAGGACTGGCTCTGCGCGAACCCCGTCAGGACGTCGTAGCCTAGCGCGCCCGCACCCACCAGCGCGCCCACGATGACCATGGACAGCACCATCACGATGCCCTGGTTGGCGGCCAGCAGCAGGGCCTGCCGCGACATCGGGAGCTGGACCTTGCGGAGCAGCTGCCAGCCGGTCGCGCCGGACGCGACCGCGGCCTCGATCGGCGTCGCCGGCACCGCCCGGATCCCGACCTCCACCAGGCGGATCACCGGCGGGATCGAGAAGATGATCGCCGCGACGATCGCGGTGAACCGATTCGGGCCGAACAGGGCCAGCGCGGGGAGCAGGTAGACGAATGGCGGCAGCGTCTGGGCGGCGTCGAGGATGGGCCGGAGCACCGTCCTGAGGCGCGCGTTGCGCGCGGACGCGATCCCGACCGCGATCCCGATGATCAGCGTGAGTGCCGTCCCGACGAGGACGTTCGCGAGCGTCACCATCGCGTGGTTCCAGAGGCTGAGGACGATGATCAGCCCGAGGCACACTGCGGCGACGACCGCCGGGCGAAGCCCGGACAGGTACCAGGCGAGGCCGAAGGTCGCGGCGACGACCAGCCACCAGGGCGCGTCCGTGAGGACCGTCTGGAGCGGGTTCAGCACGACCGTGGTCACGGCTGCCTCGAAATCCAGCGTCGCCCGGCCGAACGTGTCCGTGATCCAGCCGGCCACCTGGTTGACCGGATCGACGAACGAGACAGAGACGGCATCCGGAAAATGGACGGCGTCGATGAACGCCGGCGCGGCCAGCCCGAGCACGATGGCGATCGCCGCGAGCCCCCAGCGCACGAGGCGATCGCGACGCGGATCCGCGACGTCGTGCCGGCTGTTCGGGTCGAGACGGTCGCCGACGGCGTAGACCACCCGGTCGAGGACGATCGCGAGGATGACGATCGCGATGCCGGCCTGGAACGACGACCCGACGTCGTGCTTCGTCAGGGCGTTGATGACCAGCCGGCCGAGGCCCTGGGCGCCGATCAGGCCGGCGATCACGACCATCGAGAGGGCCAGCATGATCGTCTGGTTGATCCCGAGCGCGATCGCGCGCCACGCGAGCGGGAGCTGGACCTTCGCCAGCACCTGCCGCCCCGTCGCGCCGTACGCCGTCGCGGCTTCGGTCGTCGCGACCGGCACACCGCGCATGCCGAGGGCCGTGATCCGGATCGCCGGCGGGATCGCGTAGATGACCGTCGCCACGGTGCCCGGCGTCGCGCCGATGAAGAACAGCGCCGTGACGGGCGTGAGGTAGGCCATCGTCGGCACGATCTGCATGACGTCGAGGATCGGCGACAGGACGGCCGAGGCTCGCTTGGAGCGACCGGCCAGGATCCCGAGCGGAAGCCCGATGGCGACGGACACGACGACGGAGGCGAGGATCATCGCGAGGGTCGTCATGCTCTGGTCCCAGAGACCGAGGACGCCGAGGGAGGCGAGCCCGGCCAGCGCGAGCAGCCCGGTTCGCAGCCCGCCGAAGGCCACGGCGATCGCGGTGACGAGGCCGATCCCGCCCGGCCAGCCGAGCGACCCGAGGATGTTCGTGAAGACGTCGATCAGGCCGCCGATGCCGTCGCGGATCGGCGCGAGCGCCTGCCGGTTGTCGCCGGCCCAGTCGCGGACCCCGGCGAGGGTCGTGAAGATCGGCGCGTCGTCGTCTGCCGGCAGCGTCGCCTGGCCGCGGAACACGATCCACAGGACGATCGCTGCGGCGAGGCCGACGACGAAGCCCCAGCGACGGAGCGCGCGCTCGTCGAACCCCGCCCGCAGCGGCAGCCCGACCGCGGTCACGCGTCGGCGCCCGGCGTCCGGAGCTTCTCCACGAGGAACTCCGCGGTCTCCTGGGTCGGCTCGTTCACCGGCCCGACCCGAACTGCCGGTTCCCGGTGGGGCACGCCGTCCGCGCCGGCGGATGCCGCCGGCGCCGCCTCCCCACCGATCACCTCGAGGACGTGGCCGCGGTCCACCACGCCGAGGAGCGCCCCGTTCTCGATGACCCGGATGGGTTTCTCGGACGACGCCACGGCATGGACCGCGGAGCGGATGACGGTGTCCGGCCCGAAGGCGGGGCCGTCGAGGGCGTCGTCCGGCGTCGCCGGTCGCATCACCCAGCGCAGCGTCAGGACGTGGCTCTTGGGGATGTCGCGGACGAAGTCGGCGACGTACTCGTCCGCGGGGCGGGCGACGAGCTCCTCCGGCTTGCCGATCTGGACGACCTTGCCGCCACGCATGATCACGACGTGGTCGCCGAGCTTGAGCGCCTCGGCGAGGTCGTGGGTGATGAAGACCATCGTCTTGCCGAGCTCGCGATGGAGGCGGATCACCTCGTTCTGCATGTCCCGCCGGATCAGCGGGTCGAGCGCGCTGAACGGTTCGTCGAGGAGCATCACCTCGGGGTCGCCCGCAAGCGCACGCGCCAGCCCCACCCGCTGCTGCTGGCCGCCGGACAGCTGGTCCGGGTAGCGGTCGGCCATGCCCTCCAGGCCGACGAGGCCCAGCATCTGGCGCGCCCGTTCCAGCCGGCTCGCCTTCGGCTCGCCGCGCAGCTCCAGGCCGAACGCGATGTTGTCCAGGACGCGGCGGTGGGGCAGGAGCCCGAAGTTCTGGAAGACCATCGAGAACCGGCGCCGGCGCAGCTCGCGGAGCCGGTCGTCGCTCGCCTTCCGGATGTCCTCGCCGTCGAGGTCGATGGAGCCGAAGGTCGGCTCGATCAGCCGGGTGAGGCAGCGGACCAGCGTCGACTTGCCCGAGCCGGACAGGCCCATCACGACGAAGACCTCGCCGTGCTGG
>JBPYEM010000339.1:0-2734 GCA_051985205.1 Candidatus Limnocylindrales bacterium
GAGGAGCTGGGCATCCTCGTCCGTCGACAGCTCATGGTTGATGCTGAAGTTGCCGAGATCGAAGAACGGGTCGCCCATGCCGGCGTACTCCCAGTCGACGATCCGGATCCGCGAGCCGTCGTCGATGAAGTTCGCGTTGAGCAGATCGTTGTGGCATGGCCGGAGCTCGACGGGATTGGCGAGACAGGCGAGCTCGATCCGCCGCCCGATCGCCGAGGCCAGCTCGTACTCCGGCGGGATGGTGACCCCTCGTGCGAGCGCGAGGGCCCGGTACGCCTCCACGATCCGGAGCGGGACGAACAGGCCCGGGATCGGCGGCCCGTCGTGGATCCGCCGGAGCGATGCGGCAACCCGGGCGATCGTCGCCGGTCGGTGGACGACGTCGTCGGGAACCGGCGAGCCCTCGATGAACCGGGTGACGAGGTAGCCCTCGGGTCGGATGAACGCCGTCACCTCGGGACCGACACCGACGCCGGCCGCGGCGACGGTCGCGGCGTGCTCGACCTCGCGCGAGATCCCCAGCAGGTGGGTGTCGTTGCCCGCGAGCCGGATCACGTAGCGGTCCGGCCGGCCGGACACCTCGACCAGGAAGTTGCGGTTCGTGATGCCGCCGGACAGTGGCGTGAGCGTGAGCTCGCCGTCAACGAGCTCCGGGACGCGTCGGATCGCCGCGACGAGCTGTTCGTGGAGCTCACCCCGGACGACGGGTTCGACGGCGTCCTCGGTCGTCATGAGGGCGTCATGAGGGCGTCCGCGGCTGACGGGCATGCGCGGGCCAGGACGAGACGAGCCGGCGCACCGCGGTCACGATGCGCCGCCCCTGAACTCGAGGACGCCGGACTCAGCCGATCACGGCCTCGCCGGTCACCATGTCGGCCGCCTCCACGTCCGCCGCTCGGCCGCGGACCGAGACGGCGTAGTAGACCGCACCCACGACCAGGATCGCGACCACGAGGGTCTCGAAGATCGGCCAGGCGGGCATCCCGTCGATCGTGTTCCCGAACGGCTTGATGAACCCGTCGATTGTCGGGTTCGTGACCGCCCGGCCGTCGCCGCCGAAGTTGCCGAACAGACCGGAGTCCTTCCAGATCGCGATGTTCAGCAGCATGAGGCCGCCGTACACGATCGCGAGGACGTTGATGAGCTTGCCCCACCGACCCAGGTTGAACCACGCCTGCTGGCGCGGCCAGCCGCGGAGCCGGGCGACCATCACGCCGATGTTGCACAGCAGGTAGCTCAGGTAGATCAGGCCCGTGGCCGCGATCGAGATCGTGAAGCCCGCGAGCGGACCCACGACGAGGATCGGGATCGCGGCGAGGATGCCGACCGCGATCGCGGCATTCGCCGGGGTCTTGAACGTGCCGTTGACACGACCCCAGACGCTTCCGAGCGGCAGGTGGTGGTCCCGGCTCATCGAGAACATCATCCGCGTCGCGGCGCCCTGGATCGCGAGCGTGCAGACGAAGACCGAAACGAGGATGACGAAGAGGTAGATCTCGCCGACTGTCACGCCAGTCCCGGCGATGTCGTACGTGAGGACGGCGAGGATCGTCGTCGCGATCGGGAAACCGCCCGCCTGGCCTTCCTTCATCGCGTCCGGCACGGACGGGATCGCGAGGATGACCGCGAGGAGGAAGACCGTTCCGACGATGCCGGAGATCGCGACGGACCAGAGCACGCCGCGCGGCGCCTGACGGCCTGCATCCACGGTCTCCTCGCCGAACGTCCCGGCGGTGTCGAACCCGTAGACGACGAACAGCGCCATGAACATGCCGAGCGCGAACGCCGGGAGGTAGCTGCCACCCGTCGCCGCCTCCGAGCCCGCGGAGTCGAACAGGATCGACGGCGAGTTGTGGTTCGCGAAGAAGAGCAGGACCAGCGCGAACACGAGCATCCCCAGGATCTCGGTCGCGACGCCGATGTTGTTCAGGATCGACAGGAGCCGCACGCCGAACGCATTGATCAGGCTCGTGATGACGAGCGTTCCGAGCGAGATGAACGTGAACATCGAGGTGAGCCCGGTGGGGTCCTTCGAGTCGAGGAACGCCGGCTGGCCGTCAGGGTTCGGCCCGTGGATACCGTCGATCACGAACGCGACGATGACCGCGACCGCGGTGACCGTGACGACCTGGGCCCAGAAGTAGAACCAGCCCGTGAACCACCCGAGCGTCCGGTTCGAGAGCCGCTTCGACCACTGATAGATCGAACCGGCGACCGGGAAGTGGCTCGCGAGCTCGGCGAACACGAGCGCGACGATGAACTGCCCGACGATCACGATCGGCCAGGACCAGAAGAACGCCGGCCCGGCCTGACCGATGCCCACGCCGAAGTTGCCGTACGAACCGGTCGAGACGCTGATGAAGCTGAACGCGATGGCGAAGTTCGACAGGAAGCCGAGCGTCCGCCGGAGCTCCGGCTTGATGCCGAGCGAACGGAGATGCGCGTCGTCGCGCGCGGCCTGATCCTGGACCGATCCCGTCACGATCTCTCCTCCTACCCACCGCATCGCACCGCGTGGATGCGAGCTTGACCGCCGGTGTGGAACGCGAGGACGCAGGGACGAGCGCCGATCCCTCCACGGCGCGACTCCGCCAGACAATAGGGACGACCCGAAGGGGCGTCAACGGAGTCGCGCTGGGCGGACGAGCGCGAGCGGACGAGCGCGGCGCGGCGCCGCGCCGCGCCGGAACGGGCAGCCGGCCAACCGCCGACAGGGTCGCCGGCGGGCCAGCGG
>JBPYEM010000340.1:0-8813 GCA_051985205.1 Candidatus Limnocylindrales bacterium
GTTCCGGATCGAAGTCCCGATCTTCCCCTGGCCGGTGCCCGCCGCGGAGTCACCCACGGCGGCGCGGCGCCTGATCCGGATCTCCGCTGCGCTCCACAACGGCCCGGACGACGCGGGACGGCTCGCCGCCGCGCTCACCGCGATCGCCGCCGGCTAGAACCCGCCGCCGGAGCCGCCGCCTCCGCCGCCGCCACCACCGCCGAACCCCCCGCCGCCGCCGGACGACGCCGCGTTCCCGATGGAGCCGAGCGCCGCCATCATCCCGCCGACGTTCGGAACCGCCGAGCTCGAGAAGAGGCCACCGCCACCGCCGCCCCCCCCGGCGAAGTTCGCGCCGCCACCGGAGCCGACGCCATACCAGCTCGGCAGGTACGTGCTCCCCGCGGCCACGCGACCATCACGCTGGTCGTCCAGCGTCCGGGCCATGACGGAGTCGATCTCGTGATGGAGGCCCAGCGCCGTGCCCCAGACGATCGCGAGGTCCGGTGTGCTGAGCCACGGGAGGTTCGCCTCGGCGACGACCTGGTCCATGGAGCGGGCCTGGTCCATCGTCTTCTTCAGCGTCCGGCGATAGGCGGCGAGCATCGCCCGGATCATCGCCCCGGGCAGCGTCACCGCCGGCATCACCCGCCCGATCACCGCCAACGCGCCGGCGCCGACCAGCAGCCCGATCCCCACGAACAGCAATCCGTTGCTGGGAAGGTTGAAGCCGCCGTAGACGGCGGCTCCGCCCGCGAGCCCGGCCACGATCGCCCGGCCGAGCCAGCGGTTCCGGACCTTCGTCGGCGCCTCGGCATACCAGCCGTGGTCGACGACCGCGTCCTCGACCGCCTTGTCGAACGACCCGAGGGAGGCGGACAGGCCCACGAGGTCGTCGGGCTTGATGTGCCCAGGCTGGCTCGGGTCCTTCAGCGCCAGGACCTCGAGCCTGCGGAAGGCGAGGTTCTCGGCCTCGCCCAGCGGACGTGCGGCGTTCCGGCGCCGCTGGGCCGCGACCACCGCGTCGGCGGCGGCCGGCTTGATGTCGACGCCGACCTTCTTGTGCACGCCGAGCAGACCGGTGTGCTCCTCGTCGAAGGCGATGTTCCCGCGCGACGCGAGATCGAGGAGCGCCGCGGTCAGCGAGCGCCGCGTCGGGCCGCCGGCGAGGACGAACGCTGCCGCTGCCGGTGTGAGGCCCTCGGGCGGTCCGGCCATGTGGATCGACGGATCGTCGAGGTAGACGGGGTCACGGCCGAACCGGAGCCAGTTCCAGAGGGCCCAGCCGGTGAGGATGATCGCGAGTGCCGGGGCCACGAGGAGCCCGGCGACGGCATCCACGATCCGGGCCCGCTCGAGGGTCGCCGCATGCTCCGGTGTCGCGGCGGCATCGATCCGGTCGAGAGCCGCCAGCAGGGCACCGTCGAAGTCCTGAATCTTCAGCCGCGGCAGCATGTCCTGGTCGAAGACCTTCTGCTTCTCGCTGTCATTCATGATCGACGCGATGAACCCGGCGCCGCCGTACAGGACGACCTGGCCATGCAGGCGGCTGGGGTAGATGTCGAACAGGATCACGAGCCCGTCGTCGAACCCGCGCCGGCCGACCCCCCACTGGTTCATCAGCGCAAGCGCATCGGCCTTCGCATCGTCGAACGTCCGGCCGTCCTCGACGAGCTGGGTGTAGACGGCGATCTGGGCACGGCTCCGGGCCTCGATCCCCTGGATGTCCCCCTCCGCGATCGCCACCGCTTGCTGGCTGAAGATCCGCGCCTCGTCATAGACGCGAACGCCGGCCTGTGGCGCCGGGAACGGCGGACCGGCGGCGACCGTTGCCGAGGCGGTTGCCAGCAGGATCGCGAGAACGCCGATGACCGTGGCCGCGACGGCGCGGACACCCCTCGCGCCGACGACCGAGCGAGCGTCCGCTGGGATCTCGGTGGCGATTGGGCTCGCGAACCGTGACGGTGGCACGGCGAGAGAGTACGCGACAGATGACGCGGCCGACACCTGCCATCCGGCCGATGTCCTGCCCGGTCCGTCGGCGGCGCCGGCGTCATCGCGCTCATCGGCGCCGCGGGGCTGCGCGTTGCATCGAGGCTGTTCGGCCGGGAGTCGGTCCTCGCCCGCTGGCGGTAAGGGCGTGGGGCGCGCCGACGAAGCGTCAGGGTCCGGCCGTCACCCGAGCGACGAACGGACGCCCCGGCGACGCCCGAGCACGAGCCGGCCGTCGCTGGTGAGGATCACCTGCGGCGGCCGGGGCCGGCCGTTGTACGTCGACCCGAGGCTCGCTCCGTACGCGCCGGCATCGCGGATCGCGACGAGGTCGCCGCGTCGGAGTGGCGGGAGGGGATGGGTGCCCAGCTCATCGGTCGACTCGCAGATGGGGCCGTGGACGGCGGTCGGCTCCGGCGGCTCCGGCCGCGCCCCCGGGATCGAACTGTCGTCGCCCCAGTGGCCGATCGCCCGGCCACCGGCCGTCAGCGCGACGACCGGGTGGAGAGCGCCGTACAGGGCCGGCCGGATCAGCTCCGTCATCCCCACGTCGAGGACGAGCTGGTGGCCGTCCCGTTCGCGGGTGTGGAGGACCCGACCCACCAGCCAGCCCGCCCTCGCGACGAGGAACCGGCCGGGCTCGATGGCAAGACGCGCCGGCCGGCGGTCGGCCGGGATCGCCTCGATGAGCGCCGGCACCTCCCGGGCGAACCGGGCCGGGCTCGGCCCCGCCTCGCCGAGCGGCGAGATGGGGAAGCCGCCACCGAGGTCGAGGGTGTCGAACGCCTCGATCGATCCGCGGAGCAGCCCGACGACGGCCAGGCCGCGCCGGACACCGTCGCGCCAGGCGTCGATCGCGCCCAGCTGGGACCCGACATGCAGGTGGACTCCCCGCGCCCGGAGCGCCGGGCCGGCGGCGGCGATGCGCTCCATGGCAGCCCCGAGCTCGGTCTCGCTCATCCCGAACTTCGACGCGCCGTGGCCGACCGCGAGCCCGGCGTGGGTCTCCGGGGAGACGTCGGGGTTCAATCGGACGAGGACGTCGACCGGCGGCCGCCGGTCGCGACCGAGGCTGACCCGGCGTGCGCGCGCCGCGAGGGCGTCGACCTCATCGCTCGACTCCAGCGCGAGCCAGCGGAGGGGTCGGCCGGATGCGGAGGCGCGAACCGCCGCGCCGAGGTCGGCATCGGTCTTGCCGACGCCCTCGAACGTGATCTCCTCGTTGGGAACGCCCGCCGCCGTTGCGATCGCCCACTCGCCGCGTGAGACGACGTTCGCCCCGAAGGCCGGCCGCGCCCGCCGGCCGCGGGCCGGACGCGCATCGCCCGGACGCGTCACCAGCCGGACGACCGCCGCGACGTCGTTCGCCTTCAGCGAGTACTGGCGGATCCACGGGTCCGGAAAGGCGGCCGCAACCTCGCGGGCCGCGGCGTCGATCGTCACCTCGTCGGTGACGAAGACCGGCGTCCCGAACCGCCGAGCCGCCTCGCGGAGCGCGTCGGCGACGTCGGGCAGCCGGTCGCGACCCGTTCCGGTCGTCGCGCGGGCCACGCGACGACGGTCTAGAGGAGCCTGCGCGGGCTCAGGGCGACGCTCGCCAGCGTGGAGATGACGCTGATGATCACCGCGGCGATCAACGCTCCGACGATCGCATCGGAGTTGAGGTCCGGCGGGAACGTGCCGAGCTTGAACCCGAGCTTGAGCTGGCCGGAGAGCCACGCCGTCAGGAGCAGCATCGCGGCGTTGATCACGAAGGCCACGAGCCCGAGCGTCAGCAGCCCGATCGGCATCGAGAGCGCCTTGACGATCGGCTTGATGTAGCTGTTCACGAGGGCGAAGACCAGCGCGACCGCGAGGAGCTTCCACCAGTCGTTCCCCCAGTTGAACGACAGCAGATTGCTCGGCAGGACCTTGACCGCGACGAACAGGGCCAGCGCGTTGATCAGGATGCGGACGATGAGGTCGACCATCGGGTCCCTCCGGTGACAGGGCGCGAGCCGGCCGATCCGGGTCCGGCCCCGCGATCATCGCAGATGGTCACGGCCGGTGGCACGTCAGCGATCGAGGGATCGCTCCAAGGCGGCCTTCACCCCCGGCCATTCGTCGTCGATCACGCTGTAGTAGGCGGAGTGCCGCATTCGCCCGTCCGGCATGACCATGTGGTTGCGGAAGATGCCCTCGAACGTCGTGCCGATCCCGAGGAGGGCTCGTCGCGACGGCTCGTTCAGCGAGTCCGTCTTGAACTCGACCCGCCGGCAGCCGAGCGTCTCGAAGGCGTGGGTCAGCATCAGGAGCTTGGCTTCGCGATTGGCTCCGGTGCGTTGCCAGGGCGGCGCGACCCAGGTCCAGCCGATCTCGAGGCGGCGATGCTCGGAGACGATGTTCAGATAGCGGCTGCTGCCGACGGGCCGGCCGGTCGTTGCGTCGAGTGTCACGAACGGCAGCTCCGTGCCGGCGTCGCGGTTGCGGATCGTCGCCTCGGCCCATTCACGAAGGTCCGCCTCGGAGCGCGGCCGGGCGAGCGTCCACTGCCAGATCGCCGGCTCCAGCCCGACTTCGGCCAGCGCGGGCACGTGGCGAAGCTCCAGCGGCTCGAGACGGACGATGCGGCCCTCGAGCGTCACGGGCTCGAGTCGGTCGGGTGTCAGAACCATCGGCCGATCGTAGCCGTGCCCGGCGGCGCGTGCGGGCTAGACTCGGCCCTCGTGACCGACTTCGACACCCACGTTCGCGCCTTCCTCGACGCGACCTTCGCCCTCGATCCGGTGTTCGCCACGGCCATGGGCAATCACGACCACGACGGTCGCTGGCCCGATCTCTCCCCGTCCGGCCAGGAGCGACGCGTGGCGTTCGTGGACGAGTGGACCCGGCGGTTCGCGGCGCTGCCCGAGGACGCGCTGAGCCCGGACGACCGGATCGACCGGGAGATCCTCCTCGGCGAGCTGGCCGCCCAGTCGTATGCCGATCGCGTCCTTCGCGAGGAGACCTGGAGCGGCATCTGGTGGGTCTACCTGATCGGTGAAGGCCTGTTCTCGCTGCTGGCCCGCGACTTCGCGCCGCTGGCCGAGCGCCTCGCGTCCCTGACGGCCCGCGCGGAGGGCGTTCCGGCGGTCCTCGACGCCGCGCGGGCTGCCCTGGTCGGCGTCGATGGCCGGCCGGTGGATCGGTTCCACGTGGAGAAGGCGCTGGAGCAATGGCCCGGCCTGATCTCGATCGTGGACGAGGCGATCGCCACCGGCGAGGCTGCCGCCACCGAGGGCGACCATGCAGTCGCGGACGGGCTCGACCGACTGCGCGCCGCCCGGCTGATCGCCGGCCAGGCACTGGCGGCCTTCGAGCAACACCTGCGCGACGACGTCCTGCCCGCCACGTCCGGCGAGGGCCGGATCGGTCCGGACCGTTTCGCCACGAAGCTGGTCCATACGATGCGCGACGCGAGCATGACGCCGGACCGCGTCCGTAGCGCCGCGCAACGGGAGTACACGGCCGTCCGGCGGGAGATGATCCGGATCGCCCGGGAGATCGCGCCGCAGTGGCTCGCCGGCGACGTTCCGGATGACGAGGTCGCGTGCGTCAAGGCGGTTCTCGACGCGATCGCCGTGGACCATCCGCGGGCAGACGAGCTGGTCGAGTTCTGCTCGACCGAGCTCGCCCGGATCGAGGCCTTCTGCCGCGACCGCGACCTGATCGGCCTCGCCGCGGAGCCACTCCAGATCGCCTGGACACCGGTCTTCCTGCGAGCGTTCGGCGGGGCGATGCTCAGCTCGCCCGGACCGCTGGAACCGGGCCAGCGCGCGATGTTCCACATCACCCCGGTCGACGAGGGACCGCCGGAGCGCGTCGAGTCCCGGCTTCGCGAGGACAACGACCGGATGCTTCGGCTGCTGACGATCCACGAGGCCGTCCCCGGCCACTACCTCCAGGGCGTCTACGCGAACCGGGTCCCGTCGATGGTCCGGACGATCTTCGGGAGCGGCGTCTTCGCGGAGGGCTGGGCGGTCTACGTCACGCAGGTCATGGTCGACGCCGGCTACGAGTCGGCCGATCCGGCGCTTCTGCTCACCCACTGGAAGTTCTACCTGCGCTCGGTCACGAACGCGCTGATCGACGTCGGGATCCACGTCGACGGCATGACCGAGAGCGAGGCCGTGGGGCTGATGGTCGACGGCGGCTTCCAGGAGGAGGCGGAAGCCCGAGCGAAATACGACCGGGCAAGGCTCAGCTCGACCCAGCTGTCGACCTACTTCGTCGGCTCGCTCGCGTTCTGGGAGCTGGAGGACGCGGTCCGGCGGAGGGCGGCGATCGAGGCCGGCGGCGGCGCCGACTCCGTCCCGACACCGCGCGTCGTGGGTGGGTACGGCGAAACGCCCGGGTTCCGCTACCGGCCGCATCTCGAGGCGCTGATCGGCCACGGCGCGCCACCGATGCCGGTCCTCCGCCGGTTGGTGCTCGGCGAGGCGCCGGCGGCCGGCTAGAGCGGTTCGTCGAGGGCGTCGAGGATCGCCCGCCAGCGGGTCTCCGCGATCGAGTGGCCCTCGCCGGGGACGACGGTGAGGGTCGCGCCGGGGATCGCCGCCGCGATCAGCTCGCTGTCGAGGGCCGCACTCATCCCATCCGCGTCGCCGCGCCAGACGTGCACCGGCCGGTCGATCTCCGACAGCGCGAATCCCCACGGCGCATAGGTCGCGACCCAGTCCTCGACCCAGCCCTCGTCGCCCTGGCGAAGCCCTTCCCGGAACCACGTCTCGAGGGCCGCGCGGACGGTCGCGCGACGACTCAGCCGAGCATCGGGATCGGCTGGGTCGCCGTCGCGACTGAAGATGATCGTCGGGTCGCTGACCACCGGCGCGATCCGCTCGCGCAGCTCGGCGAAGGCGGCCGGATCCCCCGCCAGGATCCGCGGGATCCGCAGGCGAACTCGTTCCGGCAATGCCTCGAGGACCTCCGGGAACTCCTCGATCGGCGCGTCCCCCGCGACGTCGGCGACGGCCGTGACGCGGTCACCGAGCCGAGCCGCACAGGCGAGCGCGTAGGCGCCGCCGCTGGACCAGCCAACGACGGCGAAGCGGCCGATGCCGAGCGCATTCGCGACGGCGGTAACGTCGTCCGCCCCATCGGCGATCGTGCGACCGGGCTTTGGATCGGAGCGACCGTAGCCCGGCCGGTCGAAGCCGATGAGCCTGACCCCAGCCGCGAGAGTGGCCGAACGATCGGGGCACATCAGCCGCGACGCCGGCATTCCGTGGAGGAGGAACACCGGTCGCCCGCCCGGGTCACCCCATTCCGAGTAGGCGATCCTCCGGCCGTCGCCCAGGACGACCTGTCCCTCTCGATCGGGTTCGGCGGTGACGTCCGGCGTCGGTGGCTCGGCCGCGGCCGCCGCGGCGGAATCGCGGCGCGCGACGAGGTCCCGCAGCGCATCCCAGGCGGACTCGACCCACGCTCCGCCGAGCTCGCGCCCCAGATCCGCCCACGGCTCGTCCGCCGTCGACACGACCTCGTGGATCTCGTCGAGGACGAGGCAGCCGTAGGCCTCGAGCTGGACGAAGAGCCCGCGATGACGGAGCTCGCCGATCGACCGCAGCGTCTCCCGTCCAGCGCGTCGGTCGCGGACGCGGAGCCAGCCGTCGTCCGGGCCGCCCACGCCGAGCGCGTCCGCCAGGACCTCGCGTCGAACCGTCTTCGAGCCGTCCGCGTGCTTCTCGGCGTACGGGACGCTGTCCCGGATCCACCCCGCCGCCGACCCGAACCGGTTGTGATAGACGATCAGCGAGCGCTCGTCGCCGCGACCGTTCGAATACGCGAAGACGTCCTCGATCACGCCACCGCCGTCGGCCACGACGTCATAGAGCCGGAAGTCCGCCGAGCCGGCGAACCGGGGCCTTGCGCGGAGGAGCGGCACGATCTGCTCGTCGAAGTACGCGGCCAGCCCTTCGTTCGGCGCTTCGTCGCGATACGCCCGCCGGTATTCCATCCCGTACTTCTCCGTGAACCCCTCCAGCTGGCCGTGGCCGATCATCGGCAGCCCCGGCAGCGTCGCGAGGAGGGTCGCCGCTCCGAAGTACTTCTCGCCCGTCCCGAACTGCTCGATCGCCGTCTCCTCGTCCGGGTTCGTGAGGAAGTTCACGTACCGGCCGAGGATCGCGGGGTCGAACTCGACCGTGTCCCGGATGACCTTCCGATAGCCGGCGTTGTTCTCGTCCCGGATCATGTGCATGAACGCGCTGTTGTAGACGCGGTGCATGCCAAGGGTGCGGACGAAGTAGCCCTCCAGCAGCCAGAACGCCTCGGCGAGCAGGAGGGTGTCCGGCGCCTCGGCGGCGACCCGGTCGACGACGTCCCGCCAGAACTCCGTCGGCATGAGCCGGTCGAACTCCGCCTTCGGCATCGACCCGAACTCCGCTCGTGACGGGATCGCGCCACCGGCGCCGGGCTCGGGGTACCACAGCCGCTCGACGTGCTTCTTGGCGAGGACCATCGCCGCGTCGAAGCGGATCACCGGGAAGCGTCGGGCGACGTCGAGGATCGTCCGGATCACGACCTCCCGGACGTCGGCCTGCAGGAAGTCCAGCTGGGCAGTGTCGTTCCAGGGGAAGCTCGTGCCGTCGTTGCCGTGGTAGATGTAGCGGCGCTCGCCGGTCGCGGTGTCGCGCCGCTCGAAGACGACGGCGGCGTCGCTGTCATCCCAGTAGTGGTCCTCGATCCGGATCTCGACGCGCGGGTCGTCGGCGAGGTTCTGGCCCTCGAACCGATAGGCGGGGTAGGGCGGCTCAGGCAGGCCGATGAACCGCTCGGGATGGTCGATCACCCAGCGCGAGTCGATGCCCATATGGTTCGGGACC
>JBPYEM010000341.1:0-9112 GCA_051985205.1 Candidatus Limnocylindrales bacterium
ACCGCGACGGTCCGGATGATGTCCGCCGCGACGAGCAGCTCGAGCCCCAGCAGGATCGCCCGGCCAAGCTGCTGGCGGAAGCCGCCATAGACGTCCGGCTCGCGTCGGACGAGGCGGCGCGCCGCGATGGCCGCGACGAGCGCGATCCCGACCGCGATCGCGGCGACGCCCGCGATGTCGACGGCGCGTCCGATCGCCTCCACCCAGTCCGCGAAGGTCGCTGGCATGCGCCCATTGTGTCGCCATCAGCGATCGGCGCGGATCTCGAAGACCGGGCGCGTCCGCGCGGCGGCCGCCGGGTCGGACCGGATCTCGGGCGCGATGGCGGAGAACAGGAGTCTCGCGAAGAGCCGCCCGAACCAGGGCAGGCGGTCGACGAAGCTCGGCAGGACGCTTGTGTACCAGGTCGTCGCCTCGTCGACATCGAGCTCGCGAGCCCGAACGTGCTCACGGCGGCCGTGCGACTCGACCTCGGCGACGCTGGCAACCCGGAGGTTCTTCGTCCATTGCACGTCGCCGTAGGCGCCGATGATCCAACGTCGGCCGTCGGTTTCGACCACCGCGACCGGCGCCGTCCGGGGCTCGCCGGTCGTCCGCCCCCGGACCGTCAGGAGCAGGTTCGGGCCCATCGGCAGGCCGAGACGGAGCAGGCGACGGGTCAAGGGATTCGTCGCGCGGATCAGGGCGGGGGCGCGGTCACGGGTGAAGGCGTCGGTCATGGTTCGGGTCCTCGGTCACGTCTCGTCGTGGAGTGTCGTCAACCGGTTGTCGAACGTCGACGGGAGAATGTGACCGTGCCGCAACAGGGAGCGATCGATCGGGACTGGCTGGCCGAGCGGTTCGAGGACCATCGGCCGCGGCTCCGCGCCGTTGCCTACCGGATGCTCGGTTCGACCGGGGAGGCGGATGACGCCGTCCAGGATGCCTGGCTCCGCCTGAGCCGGGTCGATCCGGCCACGATCGACAATCTCGGGGGCTGGTTGACGACCGTCGTCGCGCGGGTCTGTCTCGATGCCCTTCGCGCCCGACGTGCACGCCGTGAGGAACCCGAGGGCGTTCACCTCCCGGAGCCGATCGTCAGCGACACCACCGGCGATCCGGAGGGCGCGGCAGTCCTCGCGGATTCCGTCGGGATCGCCCTGCTCGTGGTGCTCGAAACGCTGTCGCCGGCGGAACGGCTCGCGTTCGTGCTCCATGACACGTTCGGCCTTCCGTTCGACGAGATCGCCCCGATCGTCGGCAGGTCCGAGGTCGCGACACGCCAGCTCGCGAGTCGCGCCCGGCGCCGGGTTCGCGGCGCCCGGGCCGAGCCGGATGCCGACCTGAGCCGTCAGCGGGGGGTGGTCGATGCGTTCCTCGCCGCCTCGCGGCGCGGAGACTTCGCGGCGCTCCTCGCCCTCCTCGACCCGGACGTCGTGATCAGGGCAGACGCGGGCGTGGTCGGAGCGGCGGGGGTGACATCCCGTGAGGTTTCGGGAGCGGCGGCCGTGGCCAGGACGGCGCTCGGCTTCCGGCGGTTTGCGGCCGGCGCACGCGACGTCCTGGTGAACGGGGCGGCGGGACTCCTCGTCGTGGTCGACGGTCGGCCATTCGCGGTGCTCGGCTTCACGGTGCGGGATGGGCGGATCGCGGCGATCGACATCCTTGCGGACGCCGGGCGGCTCGCCGCGCTCGACCTCACCCGGCTCGCTGGCCCTTCGTGAGCGAAGGGCGCGGCGGGCCGAGCGAGGGAGGTAGGTTGCGGGTTTAGCGGAGAGGCGTGAGCCGGGCTCGCTCCTAGACGGCCCGGCCTGACTCGACCGGGACACGCGCCGCGAGACGCGACTCGTGCAGCTGGCGAAGCGAGACCCAGAGGATGAAGGCCAGGCCCATGGCCGCCGGGACGACGACGTCGCCGGCGACGAGGTGCATGACCGCATCGACGAGCACGCCGGCCCAGCAGATGACGCCGAAGACGAGGATGAAACGCGACATCTTGATCAATGACTCCGGTTGCGTCGGCTCAGTCCCCGCCAGGGCTGTCCGGGGACGAGCCGAGCCCATCCAACATACCCAAAGGTCCTGGTGGATCAACTACCAGAAGTCCTGTTCCGGTTCGTGTCGGCAACACTTCGTCACTCGGGGCTCCGACGTCTTCTTCGCCGGCCGGCGGTACGATTCGCCGGCAATCCCCTCGCGACCCACGAGAGTTGGCTCCGATGACCCGCATCCTCCTCTACACCGGGAAGGGCGGCGTCGGGAAGACGAGCATCGCCGCTGCCACCGCGCTGCTCTGCGCGGATCGAGGCCTCCGGACGATCGTCCTCTCGACCGATATCGCCCACAGCCTCGCCGACGCGTTCGACGTCCCGCTCGGACCGGAGCCGACGCGGATCGCGCCGAACCTGGACGGCCAGGAGCCGGACGTCTATTTCAACATCGCCCGCTACTGGAAGACGATCCAGAGCTACGTCTCGGAGCTGTTCGCGTGGCGCGGTCTCGACGAGGTGATGGCCGAGGAGATGACCGTCCTGCCGGGGATGGACGAGCTCGGCAACCTCCTCTGGATCAGCGACCACGTCGACTCGGGGCGGTACGACGTGGTCGTGGTCGACGCCGCGCCGACGGGGGAGACGCTCCGCCTCCTGTCGCTGCCGGACGCGAGCCGCTGGTGGATCGAGCGCATCGCGCCGATCGGGCGGCGGATGTCGAAGCTCGGCCGGCCCATGCTGGAGCGCGTCCTGGGCGTGCCGATCCCCCGCGACGAGGTCTTCGCCGCGGCGGAGCGACTGCTCGACCGGCTCGCCGACGTGCATCGGCTGCTGTCCGACCCGGATCGGACGTCCGTCCGGATCACCCTCGCCCTGGACAAGCTGTCGGTCGCCGAGGCTCGGCGGTCGTTCACGTACTTCCACCTGTTCGGCTACCCGAGCGACATGGTCATCGCGAACCGGGTGCTGCCGTCCGCGGTCGGGCCGTACTTCGCGAAGCTTCGCGAGGCGCAGCAGCGCTACCTGCCGATCGTCGAGCAGGAGTTCGGGCCCGTCCCGGTCCGGACCGTGCCCCAGTTCGACCACGAGATGGTGGGAGCGGACCGTCTTCGCGAGATCGGCGCGGCACTCTTCGGGGACGCCGATCCGACGGCCGTCCAGTACCGCGGCGAGCCCTACCGGGTGAGCCGCGAGGACGGGATGTACGTGCTCCAGGTGGAGCTGCCGTTCACGGAGCGCGGCGAGATGCACCTCTCGCGTCGCTCGGATGAGCTGGTGCTGCAGGTCGGCGGGTGGCGCCGGACGCTGCTCCTGCCGCGAGCGCTGATCGAGGCGCCGACACACGGAGCCCGCATGGACGACGGGCTGCTCCGGATCGAGTTCGAGGCGCCGGCACGGGCCGGTGAACGTGGCCGGAGCCCGGCGAAGACCGGGTCACGAGGCCGATCGACAGGAGGTCGACGATGACGGAACCCAGACGCGCGGGTCGTGGCCGCTCCGCGGCGGTCGGCTCGATCACGGACGTGTCGGCAGCCGGTGATCCCGGCCGGCTCGAGTCGCTCGAGGCGCGGCTGGCGCGATTGGAAGGTGCCCCCGGTCTCCGGGAGCGCGGTCGCGGGATGATGGCCCGGGTGGTGCCGCCCGAGGCGGGCCAGCACTTCCGCAACGCCGGCCGCGAGCAGCTGCTCGGCGTCCGTTCGATCGTCGATTTCTGGATCACCCGCCTGGACGAGGCGGAGGAGCGGGCAAGCCGGCGCTCGTCCCGCGATCGCGAGACGATCGAGATCGAGTAGCGCGGGCCGCCCGCGGTGAAGCGCTCGATCGACGAGGTCGACTAGCGCTTCTTCTTCGAGCTCGGCTTGCTCGCCATCTTCTCGAGCTCCTTCTCACTCATCCCGGTCTGCGTCTTCTTGCCTTCGCGTTTCCGCTGCAGCTCGGCGCCCATGAATTTCCGCTGCTTCTCGGTCTTGGCAGGCATGGCTGGTCCTCCCGTGGGGGTCGAAGCCACGGTGCGACCGGCCGACTGACAAGCGTGCAACAGGCGGCGACGGTGCGTCGCTCGCGCCTTGCAGCGGGATCCGAGCACCTCGTCGCGGCGAGTCGCCGCCCGCCTTCCTCAGCCTTCGGGCGACCCCATCGGTGCGACGAGCTGGAAGTAGTTGTCGTCGGGATCCGCGAGGGTCGCGATCGGGTAGCCGGGCGCCTCGTCCATCTCGTACGGGTCCCGGATCACGATCGCGCCGGCGGCCTTCAGACGGGCGAAGTCACCCGCGACGTCCGGGGTCTCGATGTTCCAGATGAGCCGTCCCGGCACCGTGTTCTTGCCGTGGACCTCGGAGTGCGGCCCGATCGTCAGGAAGCCGTCGCCGATCTTCCAGCCGCTATAGCCGCCTTCGTCGAAGCCCGGCTCACCGAAGAGCTTCGAGTAGAAGTCCCGGAGGCGGTTCACGTCCTCCGTGCCGATCATGATGCTGTTGAAGTTCATCTGGACCTCCGTGGTGGTGCTGCGGCTACTGAATGGGCGCGTCGAGGAACGTGACGATCGCCGTCGCGAGGACCGGCGACCAGGACACGTTGTAGTGGGTGGCGTTCGGGATGACCGCGAGAGCGTGGCCACCCTTCGGCCGGCCCTCGCCCATCCAGCCGCCATCCCGCTGGCCGCCGTCGAGCAGCCGGAAGATGTCGACGTAGTGGCTCGGCGGGGCCATGTCCGCGTCGCCGCACGCGATCATCGTCGGCACCTTCAGGCCCCGGACCTCCTCGCTGAAGTCGAAGTCGCTCGCCATCGACGCCCCGATCTTGTCGAGCAGCTTCGGGAAGTCCTCCGGTCGGGGCGCGACGCGGGCGTAGAGCTGGTACATGGGGGTGTCCTTCATGAACTCCGCGGCAGCCCCGCCGACCCCCTCCTGCTGGGCGAGCATCTCCGGGTAGATCGCATCGCGGCTGATGTTCGCCGACACCGTCACGAGCTTCCGCACGAGCTCCGGGTACTTCACGGCGGTATGGAAGGCGACGCCGCCGCCGAGCGAATAGCCGACGACGTCGGGCTGCCCAAGATCCAGATGACGGATCAACGCCGCGATGTCGTCCGCCATGAGCCGGGGGTCGATCGGGCGGTCGATATCCGCGGTCCGGCCGTGACCCTGGAGGTCCGGCGTGATCACGCGCCGGCCGGCCGCGACGAGGGGTGCGACGAGCGGGCCGAGCGTCTCGCTCGACATCAGGCCGCCGTGCAGGAGCACCAGGGGGTCGCCCTCGCCATGGGTCTCGTAGTAGAGGTGGAGGCCGTTGAGGTCGGCGTAGGTGCCGGCGCCGGCCGTCTCCGTGTCCGTCGCGGTCATCGGGATGCTCCTCCGCTCGCTGTCGTCGATACCCATTTGACCCCAGTTCGGCGGAGAACTCATCGCTCCGCGGTTGACCCGAAGCCCGTGGCCCAAGGACGGCTGACATGGCCGTCCGGGTCTGGCGTCCGCGTCGAGTCCGACTATCCTGCCCTCGATGGACGGTCGGCCGCTCGTGGCTCGTCGGCTCGCGGTGCCGCTCCTTGCGGGGCTCCTCGTCGTGTCCGGGTGCGCCGGCCCCCCTCGCCCGATCGGATCCGGCATCCCGGCGTCGTCGCCGGGATCGGGCGCGTCCCAGGCCGCCACCCGGCCGAATGCCACCCCGGGGCCGATTGGCTCTGGGGCGGCCGACGGTGCGCCCGCCACCCCGATCCCGTGGCCCGGTCTCGCCATCTCCGGCACGAGTGCCGGCGACGCGATCCAGGGCACCCTCGTCACGCTGGACGATCCGAGCGTCTCCATGCGGATGCCACCGGACTGGCAGGCCCATACCACGGCCGAAGTTCGGGCCTACGTCCTGTCGGTCCTCAACCTCGTCCCTGCGGACTATCGAACCTATTACGACCAGTTCCTCGCCCGCATCGACGCCGGCGACTTCCGCTTCTTCATGAACGGACCGTCCGGGGTCGACGGCGTCACCGCGACGATCACGGTCGAGGTCGGACCGCCGCACGACGGCCAGCCCGATGCGGTCACCGAGCTCGTGACGGAGTCGCAGGAGCTCGGGACGCCGAGGAACATCGAGCACCTGACGTGGGCGACGGCGCTGGGATCCGGGACGCTCGCGACGGGCGTCCTCGATCCGCCGGCGGACATCCCGAGCGTCACCACCCGCACGGTGCTGCTCGTCGTGCCGCTCCCGGATGGCCGGATGTGGACACTCCGCGGCACCGGACCGGAGTCCTCCACGACGTTCGTGGGGACGGTCGGCACCGTCATCCGCTCGATCGCGCGGCCCTACTTCCCGTCGAGCCCGGCACCCAGCTCCGGCGCGAATTCGCCGGACGCCTCGTCGAACGCTTCGTCCGACCCCTTGGCCAGCGCTCCAGCCGGCGCGTGAGGCCGCCCGACCGTCTCGTCGTCGCCCGGGCGGCGCTCGCCGAGGCGCTCCACAACGACGGAATCCGGCGACTCGGCCTGGCCTGGATGCTCGGGATTGCGGCCGATGCGGCGCTGCTCGTCGTGACGTTCGTCACCGTCTTCAACCAGGGCGGGGTGGTTGCCGTGGGCATCCTCGGCGCGATCCGGATGGTGCCGGCGGTCGTCGCCGGGATGCTGGCCGGCTGGCTGCTCGAGCGTCTTCCGGGCGACCGCTTGCTCGTGGGGCTGGGGCTGATCCGGGCGACCGCCGCCGCCGGGACCGCGGTCGTGATCGCCGGCGCGGTCGGGGCGGGCGAGGCCGGCGTGAGTCCCGACGGTAGCGGCGGCGCGACGGCAACGCTCATCCTGCTGTCGCTGCTGTCCGCGGTCGCGGCCGCCGCCGCCGCCCCGATCCGACCGACGACCGTGACCCTGATGCCCGCGGTCGCCCGGAGCCCGGACGAGCTCGTGGCCGCGAACACGGTCTGGAGCACCGGCGAGGGGATCGGTGCGTTCCTCGGCCCGTTCATCGCCGGTGCGCTGATGGCCCTCGATCTCCATCCGCTCGCGGCGGGCGGGGCCGCGGCCGCCTTCCTCGCGACCTCGATGATCGCCGCCGGCCTCCGCTTCGAGCAGGCCGACGACGTCTCCGCCGGTCGGCGTGCCCGCGGGCGCCTCCGGCTGCTCGACGGGTTCCGGGCGGTCCGTCGCTCCCGGCTGCTGTCGTGGACGATGCTCGGCGTTTTCGGCCAGGTCGTCACCCGTGGGCTCCTGAATGCGCTGGTCGTCGTGGCCGCGATCGATCTCCTGGGGATGGGCCAGTCCGGGCCGGGCCTCCTGAGCGCGGCGCTCGGCGTCGGCGGGCTGATCGGCGCGCTGACGGCGATGTCGTCGAGTCGTCCGGAGCGGCTCGTCGGAACGTCGATCGCGGCGCTGGTGTTCTGGGGTGCGCCGCTCGTCGTGATCGGCCTGCTCCCGGTTCCCGCGCTCGCGCTGGCGGCGATGGTCGTGATCGGCGTCGCCAACGCGACCTACGACGTGGCGCTCTTCACGATCCTCCAGCGGTCGTCGACGAACGAGATGCGTGCGCCGGTCCTGTCCGTCCTCGAAACCGTGATCGGGATGGGTGCCGTCGCGGGCAGCCTTCTCGCGCCCGTGCTGGTCACGACGTTCGGCGCCCGCGGCGGGCTGTTCGTCTCCGGCCTGATCCTGCCGGTGATCGCCCTCGTGATCGTCCTCCGGGTGGGCCGGGTCGACGAGATCGCGGTCGTCCACGAGCCGATCGTCAAGCTCCTCCGGCAGGTCCCGTCGTTCGCGGCGCTGCCGATGACCGCCGTCGAGCGCCTTGCCGACGGGCTCGTGCCGTTCTCGGCACCCGCCGGGACGCACCTGATGAGCCAGGGCGAGCTTGGCGACCGCTTCGTCGTCGTGGAATCGGGCGAGGTCGAGGTCTTCGTCGACGACCGCCGGATCGACCGGCTGGGTCCGGGTGCCGGCGTCGGCGAGATCGCCCTGCTCCGCCATGGCCCGCGGACCGCAACGGTCGTCGCGGCGACGGATGTGACCGGCTTCGGCGTCGACGCCCCGACGTTCCTGGCCGCCGTCGCGGGTCCCGCGGCCGCGGCGATGACGGAGCGGATGGCCAGAGCGCATCTCGAGCGTGCGGCAGCGGCCGAATACGGCGTGCCCGCAACCGCCGCGGTGGGACCGAAGACCTAGGCGGCGCACGGTCGATCGGGCTATCGACCGCGGTGTCGCGGGCGGCGACGGTGGTGCCGGCGCGCCGGTCGGTTCGTCGTGATCGATCGTGTGGCCCGTCCTCGCGCTGAGCGAGCGCGCCTTCGGGCGAGCTTCGGCGAGCTTCGGCGAGCGAATCCGCGCCCATCAGGGGGTTGGCATGGTCGATCACGGGGCGAGCTCGAACGGCTGTCGTGCTCGCGCGACTTGACAGCGGCCGGCCTCAGGCGGTGAGGTAAGGGTCGTGGACCTCGCCACGCTCGGCGTCGAGATCGCGTTCGCCCTGTGCTTCACCTGGTCGCTCGCGACGTGGATCCGCCAACGGGACCCCGTCAGCCGCGAGGTGACCCTCGCCTTCGCGGCGCTGGGATCCACGATCGTCCTCGCCGTCGCCCGCCAGCTGTTCGGCGTCCTGCCGGACGTGATCTCGCGCGTGAGCGTCGCGCTCCTGCTCGCGCAGCCGGTGTTCACCCTGCGTCTCGTCGCGCTGGTTCGACCGCTGCCGCGCTGGGCGCTGCCGCTGACCTACGCGGCGTGGGCGGTCACGACGGTGCCGTACCTCGCGCTCGGCGCGGATGCGCCGCGCGTCCTCCTGATCGGTGCCGCGATCGCCTTCGTGGTGGTCGACGTCGTCGCGGCGATCTTCCTCGGGCTCGCTGCGCGCGCCCGGGTCGGCTCGGCCCGGCTTCGGCTGGCCCTTGCCGGCGCGGCGACGCTGGCTCTCGCATCCGTGATCGTCGTCGCGTCGGCAGCGAGCGCCGTTGCCGTGGCGGCCGACACGTCGGCCACGCTCGTCCGAGCCCTCGCGGTGCTTGCGGCCGTCGCCTACCTCGCCGCGTTCCTGCCGCCGCGGCCGCTCCGCGAGCTGTGGCAGGGAGTGACCGCGTACCGGGGGATCCGGGCATTGCTCGCGGCGGAGGGTAAACCGGCCGCGCGGGCGGGAGGTGGGGACCTCGCCGCTCAGGAGCCGATCGGTGCCGCGGA
>JBPYEM010000342.1:0-3366 GCA_051985205.1 Candidatus Limnocylindrales bacterium
GATAGATGATCACGACGTCGCCCGCGGACCAGACCATCAACAGGACGATGCCGTTCTTCGCGAATCCCGGGTCGTAGAACCAGCCCGGTCCGGTGACCCCGATCCCGGCGAGGAGCTGGTTGACGAGCCCGTTCTCCGGGTTGAGGAGGAAGATCCAGAGGATCGCGCCCGCGACGGCCGGGACGACGACGGGCAGGTAGAAGATCGTCCGGAAGACCCCGATGCCCCGGATCTCCTTGCGGTTCAGGAGGAGCGCGATCGACAGCGCGACGAGGACCGCCAGGGGCACCGCGATGAACGTCAGGTAGAGCGTGTTGCCGAGCGACTTCCAGAACAGCGGATCCCGGAGCAGCTCCTGGTAGTTGCTCAGGCCGATCCAGTGCGGCTCGAGGCGGATCTTGAAGTCCGTGAAGCTGTAGTAGAGCGACGCCAGCGCCGGGTAGACGATGAACGCGAGGAACCCGAACAGCCACGGCGAGATGAAGAACAGGCCCGTCCGCAGGGTCCGGCGTTCGCCACGCGTCATCGCGAACCGACCGAACGGCGAGCGACCGGCGGCGACTGCCGCCGGTGGACCTGGGGGCTGGGCGATGGCCGTCATCGCGGTCGACGGGGCGGCATCCGCGCGGCCGCCGTCATCGCGTGCAGCCGATCGCCGGCCCGGTGCCGAGGGTTATGCTCGGGTCCAGGAACCACCGCCTCTGATCCTCCAGCGATCGACGCGCGCGCCGATCGGTGTCCTTGCCGTGGGTGATTGAACCAAAGTTGAACCGTTCGAGTCAACGACCAAATCTGAACCAATCCCGCGGCCGCCGAGCTCACGCTCCATGACCCCTCGGACGCCGCCCGGCATCCATGCCGGGGTGGTGAACGGCATCGGCCGACGGATCGTGCGAGGCGAGCTCGTCCCCGGCGAGATCCTTCCCGAGCAGGGCGAGCTGAGCCGGATGCTCGGCGTCAGCCGAACGGTCGTCCGCGAGGCGACGAAGGTGCTCGCGGCGAAAGGCCTCGTCGAGTCGCGGTCCAAGCGAGGAACGCTCGTCCTGCCGCGATCGGAGTGGCGCCTCCTCGACCCGGACGTCCTCGGCTGGCTGACGGAGGATGGCCTCGATTCGGAGTTCCTCGGCAGCATGTTCGAGGTCCGCTCGATCATCGAGCCGGCCGCGGTCGCCCTGGCCGCCGACCGCGCGACATCGGAGGACCTCGCCGCGATCCAGGCGGCGTTTGACGCGATGGCCGGAGCGGCCGACGAGGCCGCCTATTCCGAGGCCGACATCCGCTTCCATGCGGCCCTCGTCGCCGCGACCCACAACGACCACCTGGTGCACGTCGCCGGCGCGTTCGGGCCGGCGCTGCAGGCCGGACTGCGGGCGGCGACCCGCCGCGGCTGGGATTGGCCCGACTTCCTGGAGTACAGCCTGGGGCCCCACCGCGAGGTCCTCCACGCGGTGATGCGACGGGACGGCCCGGAGGCGACCCAGGCGATGGACCGCCTGGTCGCGCAGTCGCGGCTGAGCTTCGATCAACCGGCCGCCCCCGAGGGCGCGGCGTCGCAGCCCCTCAGCCGTGGGTGATCCCGGCCCGGACCGGGGCTGACCGTCCCACGAGGAAGTCGAGGTCGCAGCCGCGGTCGGCCTGGGTCACGGTCCGGACGTAGAGGCCGCGATAGCCGCGAACGTCGGCCGGAGGCCGCGGCTGCCACGCCGCTCGACGTGCGGCGAGCTCCTCGTCCCCGACGAGCAGGTCGAGGCGACGTCCGGCCGTGTCGAGGCGGATCCGGTCGCCGGTCTCGACGAGGGCCAGCGGACCGCCGATCGCGGACTCCGGTGCGACGTGCAGGACGACCGTCCCGAAGCCGGTCCCGCTCATCCGGGCGTCGCTGATCCGGACCATGTCCGTCACCCCGCGCCGGAGGAGATCCGCCGGCATCGGCAGATGGCCGTACTCGGGCATGCCCGGCGCGCCGATCGGGCCGCCGTTCTGCAGCACGAGGACGTCATCCGGCCCGATGTCGAGCGAGGGGTCGTCGATCGTCGCATGGAGCTGATCGACGTTCGGGAAGACGACCGCCCGGCCCTCGTGCTGGAGGAGCCGCGGCGTCGCGGCGGAGACCTTCAGGATCGCGCCGTCCGGACAGAGACTGCCCCGCAGGACGGCGAGGCTGCCGCCCTCGTGGAGCGCCCGGTCGCGGGAGCGGATGACGTCGTCGTTCACGACGCGGGCCGCGACGAGCTCTTCGCCGACCGTTCTGCCCGTGACGGTCCGCGCATCGAGGTGCAGGAGGTCCGTCAGCTGCGCGAGGACGGCCGGGAGCCCGCCGGCGTAATAGACGTCCTCCATCAGGTAGGCCCCGGCCGGCTTCACGTTCAGCAGGTGGGGCGTCGTCGTCGCGAGCTCGTCGAACAGGTCGAGGGGAAGATCGACGCCGAGCCGGCCGGCAATCGCCAGCAGATGGATCACGGCGTTCGTCGACCCGGCGATCGCGTGAAGCGCCCGGATCGCGTTCTCGAACGCGTCGCGGGTCATGATGTCCGACGGGCGGGTGTCGGCGGCGACGAGGTCGAGGATCTGAAGCCCGGCCCGTTCCGCGACGTGCCGGCGGCGCGAGTCGACCGCGGGAATGGCCGCGCTGCCGCTCGGCGCCATGCCCAGGGCCTCGGTCATGCAGGCCATGGTCGAGGCGGTGCCCATCGGCGAGCAATGACCGTAGCTGCGGCACATGCCGGATTCGAACTCGTTCCAGTCCGCCTGGCTCATCCGGTCCGCCCGGACCTCGTCGTGAAGGCGCCAGCAGTCTGTGCACGCGCCGACGTCCTCGTTCCGGAACTTGCCACTGAGCATCGGGCCGCCGGTGACGACCATCGCCGGCACGTCGACGCTGGCAGCGCCCATGAGGCAAGCGGGCGTCGTCTTGTCACAACCGCTCAGGAGGACGACACCGTCGACCGGATTGCCCCGGATCAGCTCCTCCACCGCCATCGCCATGAGGTTCCGGTAGAGCATCGCCGTCGGCTTGATCACCGGCTCGCCCAGGGACGGGATCGGGATCTCCATCGGGAAGCCGCCGCCGCGCAGCACACCGCGTTTCACGTGGTCGGCGAGGTCGCGGAGATGGGCGTTGCAGCCGGCCGCCTCGCTCCAGCTGTTCAGGATCCCGATGATCGGCCGGCCGGTGAACGTCTCCTCCGGAAAGCCCTGCATCCGGAATTGCGATCGATGGCCGATGAGATCCAGCGCGCCGGCATCCCACCAGGACTGGCTGCGGAGCGGCTGCCCCTCGTCACGTGTCACGCCGAGGCCTCCTCGCGGTGGACGCGGCGGCAGCTCACCCCGACCGGTCGCCGCCCGTCTAATTCATCGTATGAT
>JBPYEM010000343.1:0-2878 GCA_051985205.1 Candidatus Limnocylindrales bacterium
CCGCCGCCGCGAGGACCGTGTCGATCTGGGCCGCGACGGAGGGCGCGCCGGCGAACTTGCCGTCGAAGATCGCCCCACCGATCGTGAAGCCCCAGACGCCGATGCGATCGAGGGCCGCGATCCGGTCCAGGGAGTCGACGCTGCCGGCGGCGATTACCGGGCCGTGGGCGCGGTCCTTGACCGCCGCCGCGAGCGCCTCGACGTCGCCGTCATAGCGGTACGCCAGCAGGTCGAGCCCGTGGACGCCCGGCATCGACGTCAGCCGATCGGCATCGGCCGCGATTTCCTCGATCGTGCCGCGAAGGAGGCTCGGGTGACCGATCACCCGGCCCGGGAACGGGCAGTACCGGATGCCGTCCGCGCCCGCGAGGATCTCGAGCGCCTCGTCCGGATGCGTCCCGCCGAGCAGCCAGTCGACGCCGATCTCCAGGGCCGCCCGGATCGACCGGAGCTCATCGGCCGCCCGCTCCGACACGACCTCGAGCATCACCTCGCGACCGTCCGCGCGGATCGCCGCCGCGAGCGCCTTGAGCTCCTCGATCGGCAGTCCCACGTCCTTGAACCCGACGTAGCGGAGGTCGCAGTCGCGGATCCCGTCGTAGACCGCCCGGGCATTGGGGACGGTCCGATCGTCCCGGGTCAGCATGAAGACGAACTCGATCATGGAACGCTCCGGGCTGCGGTTTCGGGAATGAGCTGGGACAGGCCATCCAGGACCAGGTCCGGGCCGTCCGGTGGCGGCGGCACCGCGTCGAGCCGGGTCGCGCCCGTGAGCACGAGGGCCGCGATCATCCCCGCGCCACGGGCCAGCGCGACGTCGGTCTCGAGGCGGTCGCCGACCATCACCGTGTCCGCCGCGGGCACGCCCAGCCGGTCGAGCGCGACCGTGGCGATGTGGGCCGACGGCTTGCCGACCACGGCCTCGGCCCGGACACCGGTCGCGACCTGAACGGCGGCGAGCAGGGCGCCGCAGTCCGGCAGCCCACCGTCCGGTGTCGGGCAATACGGGTCCGCGTTCGTCGCGATCAGCCGTGCCCCGTTCCGGACCGCGACATAGGCCGCCTGGAGCTTGTCATAGGTGAACCCGCGGTCCCAGGAGAGCACGACCGCATCGGCGGCGCGCGGATCGTCCGTGAGGCGATGCCCGGCGTCGGCGAGGACGCCGGTGAGCAAGGGCTCGGAGATCGCGAGGATCGACCGGGCCGGTCGATGGCGCAGATAGCCGAGCAGGGCGTCGATCGACGACACGACCTCGTCGTCCTCGACCGGGATCCCCATCGCGCGGAGCTTCGCGGCGTAGGCGGCAGGACGCTGGAGCGGATTGTTCGAGAGGAACACGAAGCGACTGCCGAGGGCACGCAGGTGCTCGATCGTCTCGACCGCCCCCGGCAGCGCCTCACCGCCCAGATAGACCGTTCCGTCGAGATCGAGGACGTAGCCTCCGTGGATCCGGTCCGGTCCGGCCGCGTGCGTCGACGTCACGGCGATCAGCCTGCTGCCGCGGGACGGGTTGCGGCCGCGGCACGAACGCCGCTGGTATCCGTCGCGTGGCCGGCGAGGTCGGCGGCTTCGTCGATCGCCGCTCCGACGAGGTCCGGCGTCCAGACCCCGCCGAACCAGGCCAGGTCGGCGAGCGTGAAGCGGTCGCGGATCAGGTGTCCATTGAACAGCGCCCATGCCGCGTCGTCACGGGAGACCGCCGGATCGAGGGCCTCGAACGTCGCGGCCGCGCCGGCACCGCCGAGGATCCCGGCGACCCGCGACGGACCTCCCAGCAGCTCGTCGATCTCCGCGCGGACCGCCGCCCAACCGTCGACGACCGCGCGAAGGCCGGCGCGGCTCGTCTCCCAGCGCTCGAGCTTCCGACCGTAGTCGGACCAGCACTCGTCGGCCATCGCGCCGGACGGGTCGAGCCCCGTGAACGCGCGATCGATCCGCGCTCGCATCGCCTCGGGCGTCGGCGTCGGACGATCGACCAGGTCCGCCGGATCGAGCTCGTCGAGCACGCGGCGCCAGGCGACGGCCACCGCGAGCGCGGCGACGCCGACCTGCGCGCCGTGCAGGCCCGTGGTCCGTCCGCGGCGGGCGGCCTCCATGTCCAGAAGGTGGCTGACCGTGTGCTCCGTTCCCGAGATCGGCGACGTCTTGCCCGCGATCCCCAGGGCGAGCCCACTCAACGTCATGAGATCGACGAGCGTTCGGAGCGCCTCGCCATCGCGAGTGGTCGCCTTGGGCGCTGCCCGCTCGAACGCCGCGGCTCCGTCCGTGAACAGACCGACGACCCGGCGATCCCAGGTGCGGTCCATCCCGAACGCGGCAGCAAGCCGCCAGTCGGCGGGCGCCGTGAACATCGCCGCGAGCTCCCCGACGCCGGCCCGGCTCAGCGCCGGCGGCGCGTCGCCGACGACCCCGAGGTCCACGACGAGCGCGGTCGGCCAGCGCGACGGCACGGTCCGCTTCACGCCGTGGATCAGGAGGACCGCCATGTCGTCCGAGAAGGCGTTGACCGATGTCGCCGTCTGCACCGTGATGTCCGGGAGATCGAGCTCGCGACTCGCCTCCTTGGCGATGTCGCAGATGGTCCCCGAACCGACCGCGACGACGACGCCTGCGCCACGCGCACCGTCGACCGCCGCGGCGATGGCGTCCGCGTCGGCATGGAGCTCGGCACCGGGCGCGCCGAGGCGAACGACGCGGATCACGCGGCCCGTCGTCGCCAGGCGCTCCTCGACCAGCGCCTTGAGGTCGACGCCGTTCCGGGTCATCGGCGTCCGGTCGACGATGATCGCGATTGGTCCGGGCGGGGCGAGCTCGTCGACGAGTCCCGCCAGCCCGTCGAGGGCATCGGCGCCGATCACGATCCGGTCCATCCCGACGT
>JBPYEM010000344.1:0-9319 GCA_051985205.1 Candidatus Limnocylindrales bacterium
CGGCTCGTTGTTCGCGAAGCCCGTCGCCGCGTCGATCGCCCCGGCGGCAACCGCGGCACCCTGCCCGAAGTCCGGGTACTCGACGATCGTGACGTCGCTCGTCTTCACATTCGCCGACGCGAGCAGCGCCTGAAGCATGATCCACGACGATCCGTACTTCCCCGGGATCCCGATCTTCCGGCCCTTCAGGTCGGCTGCGGACGCGATCCCCGAGGACGCCTTTGCGAAGACGATCGACGGGAACTTGCCGTAGATCGTGGCGACGTACCGGATCGGAATCCCCTGGCTGACGGCAGGGATCACGCTCGTTCCGTCCGCGAGGCCGAGATCGACCTGGCCCTGCCCGACCTTCGGGACGAGGTTCGCGTCGATCTCGTTCTGGAAGGTGACCTTCAGCCCTGCCGCTGCATAGTCGCCGGCCTGGTCCGCCCGGTAGAACGGCGCGAACTGGACGCTCGGGATGTAGCCGAGGCCGACGACGAGGTTCGTGGTCGTCGCGGCACCGCAGGCCGTGGTCGGCGCCGCCGTGTTCAGGCAGCCGGTGGACGGGATCGGCGTGACCGTCGACGGCCCGGAGCAGGCCGTCACGACGGCGGCAAGCATCGCGACGAGGATGCTGAAGGGACGAGCTGCGGGCACGGGAACCTCCGTTGACTGGGCTAGCGAAGGCCGACGAGTCGGCGCTCGGCGAGGACGGCGAGCCCGTAGCAGGCGATGCCCAGCAGGGCGATCGTCACGAGCGTCGCGAACAGGAGCGGGATGTCGAAGAGCGATCCGCGGGCGAGATTGACGAGAACCCCGAGGCCGCGGTCCGCGCCGGCCCATTCCCCGACGAGCGCCCCGACGACGGCAAGCGTGGCGCCCACCCGAACGCCGCCGAGGATCGTCGGCAACGCCGCCGGGATCTCGACGTCGACGAGGATCCGACGACGACTCGCCCGGAGCGAGTGCGCGAGCTCGAGAAGTCCGCGGTCCACGCCGCGGATCCCGACCATGGTCGAGACGGCGACGGGGAAGAAGACGATCAGGCCGCAGATCACGACCTTGGCGAGCAGCCCCGGGCCGAACCACAGCGCCAGCAGCGGCGCGAGCGCCAGGATGGGGACGGCCTGCGCCGCGACGAGATAGGGCGACGCGACCCGGGCGATCATCCGCGAGCGGGCGAGGGCGTAACCCACCACGAGGCCGCCGACTCCACCGACGACGAAGCCGAGGACGACCTCGACCAGCGTCGTCCAGGCGTGCGGCGCCATCGTGCCGTCGGTCCAGGCGGTGACGAACCGGGCGGCGACCTGCTCCGGCGCCGGAAGGATGAAGACCGGAAGGCCACCGACGACGACGATCAGCTTCCAGGCGACGAGGAACCCGAGGAACGCGAGCGCGACCGGCCAGCCCTCGAGGGCGGGACGGATGGCGCGCGGTGCGGAGGCAGCGGTCACGCCGCGACCTCGCCGACCGGCTGCAGGTGGCGTCGGATCTCGGCGGCGGTCCGCGATGCGATCGATTCGTCGAGGACGGCGATCGAGCGCGGCCGCGGGAGATTGACCGGCACCTCGGCGGCGACGCGGCCGGGACGCGGCGTCAGGACGACGACACGGTCGGCGACGAGGATCGCCTCCGGAATGCTGTGGGTGACGATGACGACCGTCGTGCCGGTGCGTTCCTGGAGTCCGAGCAGCTCGAGGTTGAAGCGCTCGCGCGTCAGCGCGTCGAGCGCGCTGAACGGCTCGTCGAGGAGCAGGACCTCGGGCGAAAGGGCGAGCGCGCGGGCGATCGCCGTCCGCTGCCGCATCCCTCCCGACAGCTGGACCGGTCGCAACCCGGCGGCATCGGCCAGACCGACGGCACGAAGCAGCTCGGCGACCCGCGCTCGTGCCTGCGCGGGCGGCCACCCCGCGAGCTCCATCGGCCACGTGACGTTGCCCGCGACGGATCGCCAGGGAAGCAGCCGCGGTTCCTGGAAGACCAGGCCGACTCGCGGATCCGGGGCGGAGATCGGGGTTCCATCGACATCGACCTCGCCGGCGGACGGCGCCAGCAGGCCCGCCGCGACGCGAAGGAACGTCGACTTGCCGCAGCCGTTCGGGCCGATCAGGGCGACGACCTCACCAGGCGCCACGTCGAGGGACAGACCATCGATCGCGACCGTCGGCCCGCCGTCGCTCGGACCGGCGGGGAACTCAACGCGAACGCCCGTGGCCGTCAGCCGGCCGTTCCGCTGGGTCGTCATCGATCGGCCGTCATCGTTTGGTCGGCATCGTCGCCGCCGCGAGCTCGCGGACGATCGGCGAGATCGCCGGATGGAGCGCCCGATACGCGGCATAGGTCGCGTCGTAGGCCGGCCGCGTCGCCGGATCCGGCTCGATCCGACGGGCGACGCGGGTCATGCCGCGGATGGCGCCGAGCAGATCCGGCCATGCGCCAACCGCAGTCGCCGCGAGGATCGCCGCGCCCTCGACGGCCGTCTCCAGCACGGTCGGGACCTCGACGGCGAACCCGGTGACGTCGGCCTTGATCCGGTTCCAGGTCTCGCTCCGGGCTGGGCCGCCACAGACCCGCATCGCTCCGACGACGGCGCCGGCGTCGACGATCCCCTCGGCGACATGGCGGATCGCGTAGGCCGACGCCTCGAGGATCGCCCGTGTCAGATGGGCCCGTCCATGCCCCAGCGCCAGGCCGACGAACGCGCCGCGCGCGGCGGGATCCCAGAGCGGCGACCGCTCCCCCGCGAGGTATGGAAGGAACACGCAACCGTCCGCGCCGGGCCGGACCGTCGCGGCCTCCTCGATGAGCGTCTCCGGCGCGACGGACCCGCCGAGCACGTCGACCCGATACCAGTCCAGGGAGCGACCGGTCGCCGCCATCGCGCCTCCGACGGAATACAGACCCGGCAGCGGCGCGATCGTCGAGAACGAGCCGGGAACGACCAGGGGCCGCTCCGCGTAGACGCCGAATCCGCCCGCAGCGCCGCCGGGATCCATCGCGTCGCCGACGCCCGTCATGCCCGCACCATGGAAGCTCGCCCACGCGTCGACGAGACCGGCCACGACCGGCGTCCCGGATCGAATCCCGAGGCTGGCGGCCGCCTCGGCCTGGAGCCCGCCGAGGATCGAGCCCGCGCGAACGGGCGGAGGCACCTTCGAGGCCGGCACACCGAGCCGATCGAGCACCGAAGCGTCCGGGAACGGCTGCCCGTCCACGAGGCTCGTCGCCGCCCGACCGGCCAGCCGGAGACCGAGGAAGTCCCAAGTCGCCAGATACCAGCACGTCGCAGCGGCAGCGTCGGGGTCGTGACGCTCGAGCCACAGCGCCGCGGGGAGCCCCGCAAGCGCCCAGCCCTCCAGGCCCGCTGCCGCGGCGAGCTCGGCCGCCTCGACCGTCGCTCGCGTGTCCTGCCAGATGATCGCCGGCGCTGTCGCGCGTCCGGCCGCGTCGACCGGGACGAGCGTCGGGCCGTGACCATCCAACCCGATCGCCGCGACGTCCGCGACGTCCATCCGGACGAGCTCGCGGACCGCGAGCGTGATGGCACCCCACCACGCCTCGGGGTCCTGCTCCGCGCGGCCGGCCGAGGCGTCCGCGTGGGTCGCGTGGCCGGCGCGAACGAGGCCCAGCAGCCGGCCGTCCAGCGCCACCAGCCCGACCTTCACCTCGGTCGTGCCGAGATCGATCGCGAGGACCGCGGCTTCCCGGGTCACCCGGGAACCTCGATTCCGGCGGCGAGGACTGCCTCAGCGGTCGGCTCGTCGGTGACGAGGGTCGTCAGCATCCCGCCGCGGAGCGCTCCGAGGATCGGCCGGACCTTCGCCGGCCCGCCGGCGACGCCGATCCGGACCGGGATGCGCTCGAGTTCGCGCGCGTCGAAGGCGATCGTCCGGTCGCGAAGCGCGTCGCAGACGAAGTGCCCATTGCGATCGAACGGACTGACGAGCACTTCGCCGACGGCGTCCGCGCGTTCCAGGGCCGCTGCGATCTCCGGCCCAAGCGCGACGGCGCTCCACGCCGGCCCGCCGATCCCGAACGCGGCGACCTCGAGTCGCTCCCACAGATCCGCGATCCGCCGCACGCCGGCGTGGGCGACGAGCGACCGTTTCGTTGCGGGGTCGTCGACGAGGCCCGGCGCAAGGAGGCCGATCGCGGTCCCGCCGATCCCGTCGGCGACCCGTCGGAACGGCTCGCGGGCCGGGCCGGTGAACCAGTAGCCGCCGCAGAGCGGGATCACGGTTGCGCCCGTCTCGTGGAGGGGCTCCTCCGCGGCGAGGGCATCGGCGACGGCGGAGATCGAGGCGCCCTCGCCGACCCCGACGACCACGCCGTCACGGACGTTGTCCCGGACCACCTCTGCCCCGAGCCGGCCGATCATCCGGCGACGGACGTCGTCCGGTCCGGCGAGGGCCGGGGCGAGGTGGACGGCCGTAAGGCCGAATCGACGACGAAGGTCCTCGCCGGCCGCCGACGGCACGCGCGTCGCGTCGACGATCCGGATCTCGACGATCCCTTCGGTCCGGGCCCGTTTCAGGAGCCGCGAGACCTGGGGCCGGGTGACGCCGAGGATCTCGGCGACACGAGACTGCGTCTCGCCAAGCTCGTAGTAGAGGCGGCTCGCCTGAACGAGCTGCTCGATATCGGTCAAGGGCGGCTCCGGGCGGCCGTTCGCGGGCAGACGGCCCTGCACATTTGCACGGTACAGATGTGCAATCGCCAGTCTGGCGAGCAGTCGACGCGACGTCAACCACCGATGAGCGCCTCCGCTCCGGCGCGATCGTTCGGCTCGAGCGCGAGACCCACGGCCGATGGCGACCGGCTCGTCCGCCGGTTGGATCAGCGAGCGGTGAACACCCGACCGGGGTTCATGATCCCGAGCGGATCGATCGCCGACTTGATCGATCGCATCACGTCGATCGCGTCCGGGCCCACCTGATCGACGAGCGCCTCTCGGCGTGACAGCCCGATGCCGTGCTCCGCGGTCACGGTCCCGCCCATCGCGAGCGCCGCGGCGAAGATCTCGTCGCGAACCGTCTCGGTCAGCTCCGCGGCGCGGGGGTCGTCGTGGGCGAACACGAAGTTCGGGTGGAGGTTGCCGTCGCCGGCATGGCCAAAGGTCGCGACCCGGACGCCGTGTCGATCGGCCGCCGTTTGGATCTCGACGAGCAGGTCCGGGACGCGGCCGCGCGGCACCCCGACGTCCTCCATCCGGACGACTCCCTGCCGCTCGAGCGCCCGGAGGGCGAGCCGCCGAGCCTGGCGAAGCCAATCGGCCTCGGTCGCGTCGGCGGCACGGACGAGGCTCGTCGCCCCCGCGCCCTCGCACGCGGCGGTCGCGGCGTCGAGCTCCGCGGTTGCGGCCGCCTCCGGCAGGTCGCTCTCGACGAGGAGCATTGCGGCGGCATCGCGGTCCAGGCCCAGCTGGAACGCGTCGTCGACCGCGAGGATCGTCTCGTGATCGAGCAGCTCGAGCGTGACGGGATGGGTGCCGGACGCGACGATCGCCGCGACCGCCTGACCCGCCGCGGCGAGGGACGCGAAGAAGGCGAGCAGCGTCGACCGCGGCGGTGGCGCGACGTGGAGCCGGAGCGTCGCCTCAGTGATGATGCCGAGCGTCCCCTGCGATCCCACGAAGAGGTGGGTCAGCGCGTACCCGGCGACGTCCTTCACGTTCCGGCCGCCCGTGCGGATCACCCGGCCGTCGGGCAGGACGACCTCCAGACCCAGGACGCTGTCCCGCGTCTGGCCGTACTTGACGCAGCACAGGCCCCCGGCATTCGTCCCGAGATTTCCGCCGATCGAGCAGATCTCGTAGCTCGCCGGATCCGGGGCGTAGAACAGACCCTCCGCGGCGACGGCGGCCTTGAGCTCGGCGTTGAGGATGCCGGGCTGGGTGACGACGACGAGGTTCTCGCGGTCGATGTCGAGAACGCGGTTCATCCGCGTCATCGCGATCGTCAGCCCGCCGTCGATCCCGGCGGCGCCGCCGCTCAACCCGGAACCGGCGCCGCGCGGCACGATCGGCACACGGTGCTCGGCGGCAAGACGGACGAGCGTGGACACCTCGGCCGTCGACTCCGGCAGTGCCACCGCGAGCGGCAGGCCGCCGTTCAGGTACGCGGTTTCGTCGTTGCGGTACGCCTCGCGGTCGCCGGGTTCCGTGAGCAGTCGGAGGTTCGGCAGGGCCGCCCGGATCGCGGCGACCAGCGCGGCGCCGGCCTCGGCGGAGACCGCAGCCGCAGGGTCCGACGTCGTCGTCACCATCGACCGCAGTCTATCGGTCGCCGATGCGCCGGCCCGGGACGCCGGCGGGTTGCCTGCCGGTCGGGACGATCCCGACGCGCGCGTCGGCCGCGAGCGCCTGGGGCATCTGCCGGAACCCGCGAGGGAGGTAGGGTCGCCACATCCGCCACGCGCGGACCAGCCACGCTGAGACCAGCCGCTCCGGCCCGCCCCAGGAAAACCCGTAGCCCGCACGGATCGGCTCTGGAAGCAGCCCGATCGCGGGCCAGAGCGTCCATGCGTACGTCTCCGGCGGTAGCCACGCGAGCGCCGGCATCACCGGCCCCAGCGGCGGATGGAGAACGGCATCTGCCAGCTCACGGGCCGTGTCGGTCGGCGTGACAGGACCGCCCGGCGCCATCGCCTCCGCGAGGTAGGCCTCGAAGGCGTCGAGATCGGGTGGCAGGCGTGCCGCCGCGATGCCGAACGCGCGGCCGATCGGCAGCGTCTCGGCGTAGTAGCGCGCCCGGCGGCCCCGAGAGAGCGGTTGCAGCCACGCGTCGGCGACGACGATCGTCGAGTCCACGAGCGTGGCGTGGACCCACAGCGACAGCTCCGGGTCACGGGCGCGGTAGGTCGGGCCGGTGATCGATCGATGGAGCTCGTTCAGGCGGCGGATCTCCGCCCGCGCCGCCGTCGTCGTCCCGTACACGATCCGCAGGTAGCTCCGCAGGGTGCCGTCGAGCCGGGCCCACGGGTCTGTCCGGAAGTCGCTGTGGTCCGCGACGCCGGCCGCGACCGCCGGATGGGCGAGCTGCATCAGGAGTGCCCGTGGCCCGGCCCCCAGCAGGAGCATCGCCTCGCGGTTCAGCGCCCACGCTTCCGATCCGGGACCATAGAGCCCGCGCGCGTCGGCGTCGGGATCGGCAGCCGAGGCGATCATCCGCGCGCGGAGCATGTGCGAAGGATCGGGCATGACACGCTGGGGCGCCGACTTCGACCCGGACCGCCTCGCCGACCTCGAGACGGCGATGTGGAAGGCCTATTACCGGAAACAGCCGGCGCGGCTCTACGGCTACCTGCTGAAGGGCATCCGTGAGCAGGCCCGCGTCGCGTGGCCCCGCGCGATCCTGGCCAGCCTGTTCTGGACGAAAGCGGCCGCCCAGTTCGGCAACACGTTCGGCCAGGTCGATCCCGACTACGACCGGTTTGCGCCCGATATCGCGCGTGGCTACCGGCTGCTCGGGCTGCCTGGACACGTCGACGCGGACGAGGTCGCGCGACGCGAGCTGCGCTGGTGGGTCGTCCGGCGGGAGATCGGGCTCGCGGCCGGGGCCGCCGCCGGAGACGCGATCACGCGGCTCTACGCGGAGATCTACTCGCTCCCCGAATCAGCCGTCGCCGAGGCCGGCCGGCTCCGCGGTGAAGCCGCCGAGATCCGGGACCGGGGCGCGACGGACGATCCGGACGGCCCGCGGGGTCGCGGCGCCGCGTACTGGCCGACCGTCGCGCGTCTGCTGCGGGACTCCTATCGGTCCTTGAAGGCCGCGGTGTCGGCGCCCGACTGACGGAGCGGGGCGGCGCGACGGACCGGTTGCCTACTCGTCGCCGGGGCGTCGCCCGACGACCCACCACGCGACGGGGAAGGCGGCCGCGGCCAGCACCAGCTTGATCGCATCGCCGATCAGGAACGGCGTCAACCCCTTGGCGATGCCGTCGGCGATGCCGAGATGGGCGACCGCCATCAGCCACGGCACGCCGATCGCGTAGATCAGGGCGTTGCCGATCAGCATCGCCCCGAGGGCGCCCACGATCCGGCGGTCCCAGCCCAGCTCGGCGAGCCGGCCGACGAGCGCACCGCCGACGATGAACCCGAGGATGTACCCGCCCCGGGCGCCGAGGATCACGGCGAACCCGCCCTGACCGTCGGCGAAGAACGGGACGCCGATCACCCCGATGAGGACGTACAGCCCGATGCTCGCGACACCCCGACGGAAGCCGAGGGCGCCGCCGACGAGGAGCACGCCGAACGTCTGACCGGTGATCGGAATCGGCGTGAACGGCAGGGGGATCGAGATCTTGGCGGTCAGGTAGATGAGCAGCGCCCCGAGGACGACGAGGGCGAGGTTCCGCAGCCGGCTGCTCATCCGCTCGCTGGCGCGGATCGGGACGAGGAAGTCCGCGATCGTGACGTCGCGCTGATCCGCGGGCAGGCGACTCAGCCGAGGCGTTGCGCTGATCATCGGGCGACGGCTCCCTCGCGTTGCCTCGGCTCCGGCCCCTGCCCTCCGCGGCGCCGAACGGCCGGCCGAGTCTACCACCGGCCCTATTCGTGCTGGACGGCAGCCACGATCGCGAGACGGCTGGCGAGACGGGCGGGATACCACGCGGCGGCCATCGCGACGACGATGCCCAGCACGATGGCTGCGCCGATCGAGCCCCATGGCAGGTCGAGGACGAGCGGAGCGCCGCCAGCCAGCGAGATCAGCGCGACGGCGGCGACCAGCCCGGTCGCGATCCCGAGGACGGCTCCGACGATCCCGAGGATCCCGGCCTCGACGACCACGGTTCGGCGGACCTGCCCGCGGGTCATCCCCGCAGCCCGCAGGACGCCGAGCTCGCGGACCCGCTCGAGGACGCTCACGGTCAGCGTGTTCACGATCCCGAGGGCCGCGACCAGGACCGCGACGAGGGCGAGGGCGTCGAACAGCCCGAAGACCTGGCCGAGGGCGTCGTCGACGGCGCCCGCGACTCGCTCCAGCGGATTCGGCTCGAGCGCCGAGGTCCGGGCGAGCTCGTCGACCGCCGGCCGGGCGGTCTCGATCGACGCCGGGTCGTAGCGGACCGCGAGCACGTCGGCGCCAGCGACACCGAAGATCGCGGTCGCGTCCTTCCAGCCGATGAGCACGGCCTCGCCGACCTGACCCGGCAGCGTCCGCTCCACGATCCCGGCGACGCGCAGGTCCACGACCTTGCCGGCCCCGACGGCAAGCGTCAGCGTCGAACCGACGGCCAGTCCCGTTCGAGCGGCCACGGACTGCGGCAGGACGGTCGCGCCGCCCCCGTCGAGCGCGCCCAGCGCCCGTGTCCGGTCACCGGCGACGAACTGCAG
>JBPYEM010000345.1:0-6419 GCA_051985205.1 Candidatus Limnocylindrales bacterium
GAGGAGCCGGCCCGCCGGCGGAACCGCTCGAGCAGCGAGCCGCCGAACGACCGGAAGTCGATCCGGTCCAGGAGCTCGTTGCCGACCCCGTATGCCTCGACGACGCGGGCGTCGAGTGGGTCGCCGATCCGCGTTTCCCCGGCGATCAGCTCCAGGTACGGCCAGGCGCCCTCGAAGCCGCGCGCCAGCTGCACGAGGCCCGGATCGACGACGCCCTCGGACCCGTACGCGAGCAGCGAACGGCTGTCCCGCGGTCCGCAGAACCCCAGCGAGTTCGGCGCATAGGCGTACTGCGCGAACAGCAGCGGTCCGGCGGGCGGACGGCGACCGCGCGCTCGCTCAGGCACCGGGTCGCGAAGGACCGCGGGTGGCGCGGGCGGGGCCTCAAGCAGATGGTTCAGCGCATCGGGACGCATGGCTCGGTCGCTCAGCGCGGCGTGTCGGGTGCCGCGAGACCCCACGCCGCGAAGATCGCGGCTTCGTCCGTCGGGTCGTGGTCGGCCGCCATCGCCGTCAGCCCGTCGAGGGCCTCGCTCGCTTCCGTCGCGGTCATCCGCGACATCGCGAAGCCGAGATGGACGAGCACCCAATCCCCCGGCGACGGCAGGTCGTCGGCGAGGAGCACCAGGTCGATCAGCCGTTGCTGACCGCCGATCTCGACGACGGCGCGGCACGCCGCAGGGTCGCCCGCGACGGCATCGAGGCGGATGACGCGGCCGGGCGCCCCGAGGCACATCTCAGTGCGTCTCGCCGATCGTGACCGCATCCCGAGGACCCGGCCGGTCCGGTCGCAGTCGCCACGAGCCGTCGTCCACCCGGACGGCCAGCACGGACAGCTCGTCGCCGCCGACGACGGAGACGTCGCTCGAGCCGCAGACGGGGCAGACCATCGCGGTGCTCGTCGCGGCTCGCTCCTCGAGGCAGCCCGCGCACGCGAGCCGCAGGGGAATCGGCACCACCTCGACCGTCGCGCCCGCCGCCGGCGTCTCCGCGGAGACGAGCTCGAACGCGAATGCGAACGACGCGTCGTCGACCGCATGGAGCGCGCCGATGGCAACGCGGACCTGCCGGATCGGGCGACCTTCGGTCACGTCGAGCGCGACCTGCAGCACGCCTTCGGCGAGGCCGATCTCATGCACGGCTCACACCTCCTGGGACAGACGATCCGTCACGGTCACATCTGGCGGACGCGCAGGTAGCGGCGGATCTCCGGCATCGACTGCGCCGTCATCCACGCGCCGAACACGGTCACCAGGGCGAGCACCGCGATCGCGATCAACCCCAGCACCTGCAGCCATCCGCCGCCCGAATCCCGGTCCATCGTTCCGCTTGCCATCGGTCCGTCCTTCCGTCAGTGGGTTGTCGATCTGCGTCCGTTCGACCGGTTCCGCGGTCCGCTGGGCAGTCCCGTCGAGCGCGAGCTCCGCCGCGAGCACGCCGATCCAGCGCCGCACGACCTCGACCGCGGCATCCGCCGCCGCGCCAACGCTCGGCGTCAGGCCCATGGATCCCTCGTCCGCCTCGAGCGTCGCCGGCTGGATCGCGACGACGACCGTCCGCCGCGGCCGGCCGCCGAGCGCGTCGGCGAGGGCGAGCACCCGGACCGGGTCCAGGCCGTGCGGATCGGACAGCGGCGCCTCCCCGAACGCCGCCGCGGCCTCGTCTGCCTCGAGCACCGCGACGGATCCGGGCGCGCCGCCGATCGGGGCGGCGTCGACGAGGATCGCGGCGTCGATCCCCGACGAGAGCGAGGCCGCGAGATCGAACCCGCGGATCCCGAAATCCTCGACGTGAACGCCGGGCGGGACGCCCGTCAAGATCAGCCGCCGGGCGACCTCGGGGCCGACGCCGTCGTCGCCGAGAAACACGTTGCCGATCCCCGCGACGACGATCTGCGGGGTCATCGCGCGCCTCCCGGCGCGTCACGCCCCGCCGGCCCCGGGAGCCGTTCCAGCTCGTCGGGTCGGTAGAAGAACCGATGCCCCGGGTACTTCATCGAGCCGAGGTCGCGGCCCGGGTCATCCTCGACCGTGACCGCGACGTGGACACCGCCGTCCAGATCGTGCTCGATCGAGTCGACGATCGCGACCCGGTCCACCAGCACGGCATCGAAGATGTCGCCGCCGCTGCTCCTCGGCCGGATCCGGACGCGCGCGCCGGGGACGACCTCGCCGCCAACGGCGGTCGCGTGCTGTGGGCCCGGCGCGTCCGTCGTCAGGTCGGTGTCATGAGCGGCGGCGGTCGTTCCGTCGCCGAGGATCCGGATGTCCCGGAACGTGCCGTTGATCCCGCGCAGCTGCGCCTCGTCCAGAGCCTCCACCCGGTCCACGAGCTCTCGAACCCGAGGATCCGCGCGGGCCTCGTCCTTCTCCGCGTCCGTCAGGGCGAGGACGTTGAGGACGAGCATCTGGTCGATCTCGGTCGCGTCGAAGAGGTCGCCGGGACTCTCCGGGGCGATCCGCGGGTGGTCGTAGAGAATGATCGGGGACGCCAGCATCCGGTCGGATGTGCCGGGCTCCCCGACGAGCACCGGGAAGAGCCCGGTGTTCCGGCAACCGGCGGCGGCGTTTGCGAGCTCCGGGGGCGGATCCAGCTGCGAGATGAAGTCGCCATCCCGAACGGTCGCGACGACCGTTGCCGCCACGAGGGTTCGGCGGAGCGCCGACGGGCGATCGAGCCCGGGCCACGGGCTCGCGTTCTCCACGCGGACCGTCAGGGACGCGAGGCCATCGTCGAGCGGCCGCGTCTCGATCGAGACGGTGGCCGAGAGCGCCTCCCAGCGGCGGACGATCCCCGCTCCCCTTGCGGCCTCACGCGACTGACGCTCCGTGGCAGCGCCGAGCTTGTCGCCCGCAGGCGACTCGTCATCGGCGAGCTCGATCGTCTCGCCGGCCGGGATCCTGAGCGGGACCGTCCACTGTCCGGCGGCGGCGACCTCGATCCCGCGGCGGGTCCAGCGGCGCTCGCGAGCCTCGTCCCAGCTCGTCACGCGGGCGCCGTCGACCTCCGCCTCGTCGACGAAGACGCGCCGTCCGGTGGCGTCGACCTCGGCCACGAGACGATCGACGACGTGGAGGTAGCGGATCTCGAGGTCGACGCGCGGTGCGCTCCCGCGGATGAGGAGCTCCGTCTGGACGGCGTGGCGGTCGGTGCCGCCGGAGGCCCGGCTGAACCCTCGCGGATGGACCCCGCCGAACGTCCAGCGCTCGCGGTTCTTCAGCGCCGACCGGCGGTACGGCCACAGGACGTACCCCTCGTAGAGGAGCGTCCGGATCAGGGCGTCGACGGGGTCGGTCATGGTCTGGCTCGTTCAGCGCGCCTCGTCGCGCCCACGTTGACCGGCATCGTCCAGCAGCTCCTCGACCACGGCGTCCCAGGTCGTGAGCCCACTGGTGACCCGCCGGAGGGCGAGCTTCGCGTAGACGTCGGAGCTGAGCCGGAGCCAGGCACTGTTCGGGAACTGGGCGTCGAGCGCTGCCCGCCAGACGGTCACCGGGAGGACGGCTTCGGCCTCGAGGTCCCATGGGATCTGCGTCGCGAGGAGCCGGCCGTCGGCGAGATGGAACGCCGTGCCGGAGAACAGCCACAGGAGCGGCACGACGCCGTCGTCGAGGGCGGCGAGGTATTTCGACGCGATCACCTCGAGGTCGTAGGTCACCGGGACGTGGACGTCCAGGACGGTGGAACCCTCCACGGGCGGCACGACGACCGTCACGTTCGTCCAGAGGAGGCTGCGGAGCGAGGTCGACCACTGGGCCGGCCAGCCGAAGAGCTCCCGGAGCCGGTTCCGCTCGCTTTCCGAGTACCGCCGCCGCGGCGCCTGGATCCGCAGCTGGGCATGAAGCAGCACGGACCGGACCGGGATCCCGGCACCCTCCTCGACCCGGAGCCGGAAGGCGAGGGCCGGCACGGCGGCGTCCGCCCCCGCCGAGACCGACTCGACGGTGAACGACAGGTCCGGAAGGGCGGCCTGAGCTGGTTCGCCCCGATCCCCGTCGAGCGGCGGTGCACCGGCGGGGGCAGCCGGCGTCGTTTGCCGGGCGCCCGGCGCCTCGATCATGCCGGCGTCAGCGTCGGGGCGCCCGGGACGATCGGCCCCTTCCGATCGGCGTTGATCCCGGTCGAGCGCGCCGGGGTGGCGACCGTCATCCGGCCGCGGGATTCGAACCCTGGCATCCGCTGCAGCGCGCCGGGTTCGTTGCCCTGCGGTACGCCCTCGATGTGGGCCGGGGCGTCCGGGGCGACGTCGGCGGTGCCGATCCGGATGTTGTTGATCGTCCTCACGGCGCGGATACCTCCTGGTGGGCGGTGGCAGCGGAGCGGGGCGGGCGCGCCCGCCGCTGAAGGTCGTCGAACAGCTCGCCGATCCGGGCCCAGACGGCCGGTCCGCCCGCGAGACCGCGCCACGTCGTCCGGACGGCGGCCACGATCCGGAAGCAGTCGTCGATGGGGACGAGGAAGGACTGCCGGGCGCCGCGGGCCCGGTTGACGAGCAGCGCCTCCGTGTCCGGCTCGAGACCCGCGAGGAGCGGCTCCTCCGCCACGACGTCCTCCCACACCCCGGTAGGCAGGACGGACTCGACCGGCCCGGCTGGGCTCGGGTATGCGGCAATGACCCGGTCCGACGTCGAGGACCGCGTGACGAATGCGACCCCGACCGGGATGCCGAGCTCGAGCCAGACGTCATCGGAGGGGACGTCCGGCCGAAGGGCGAGGCGGCGGTCGGGGATCAGCCGGAACCGGCCGGTGATCGACGTGCCGCGATCGAACAGGACCTGGCACGGCAGGCAGACACAGTGGACCGACCTCGTCTCCGGCTCGAGCAGATGGCGATGGCCCCGCCCGACGGGGTCGTCGCACAGATCGCAGCGCTCACCCGCCGCCTCGCCCGTCTCCACCTTTCGGACGAACCGGGCGAGGACGGAGGCCGGCCCGGCCTGACCGACGCCCGGCGATGCCGGCTGGAGCGATCCGGGTGAGCCCGGCCCGGCGGACTCCGGCCGGACAGACCCAGGCGATCGGATCACGCTGCGCCCAGCCGGCGCGGCGCCGGTGAGCCGCGTCGCAGCGACTCGAGTGGGATGAACGCCGGCGCCGGAAGGGCCCCCGGCGCTGTCGCGTCGTGGTCGCCCTCCGGCCCGTGATCGTGCGCTGCCGCCTCTTCGGCGACGACGCGGTCGACGTCCGGTGCGCGCCGGGCGATGGCCTCCTCGATCGAGAGCTTGAGGGTGACCGACGACGCGGCGCAGCCGTTGCAGCTGCCGTGGAGGCGGAGCCGCGCGACGCCGTCGTCCACGCCGAGCAGCTCGACGTCGCCGCCGTGGGCGCCGAGCCCGGGTCGGACGTCCTCGAGGGCCCGCAGCACCCGCTCCTCGACGCTCTCGGGATGCGCGTCGTGGAGCAGCAGCAGGTGGCCCACGAGCTCGTCGCGGGCCGCGGCCCGAACGGCCTCGTTTCCGCCGGCTGCCTCGACCGCCGCGGTCAGCTGCCGGATCGCGACGCCGTACAGCTCGAGGAGCGCGCCGACGGCGGCCTCCGCGTCGGCGCGCGCGGCGTCATCCGCGATCGCGCCGAGTCTCGCCAGCGCCTGGTCCGCCTCGGCGACCAGCTGTCGCGAGGCCGACGGCGCGGGTGCGGCGAATGCGGCCGGCGCGGCGAACACTGCCGGGTCCGGGTCCGGGTCCGGGTCCGGGCCCAGGGCCGGGTCCGAGGCCGCCGGGACGGCCGGCGCGATCGCGTTCACGCCACACCCGCGCCGAGCGTGGGCGAGTGATGACGCTCCAGGACGCGCCCGCCGCCCAGGTACATGTGGACGCCGCACGGCAGGCACGGATCGAAGCTGCGAACGGCCCGCATGATGTCGACGCCCTTGAACGTCTCGCGGCCGTTCGCCTCGAAGATCGGCATGCCCTGGACCGCGTCCTCGTACGGGCCGGGGGTCCCGTACGAATCCCGCGGGCTCGCGTTCCACGGAGTCGGTGGGTACGGGTGGTAGTTCGCGATCTTCCCGTCGCGGATCACGAGGTGGTGCGAGAGCACCCCCCGGACCGCCTCGTGGAAGCCGCAGCCGATCGCCTCGTCCGGGACGGTGAAGTCCTCGAAGATCTTCACGTCACCCTGGCGGACGAGCTCCATCGCCTTGTCGAAGAAGTGGAAGGCGATCGCCGCCGAGTACGCGACGAAGTACGCCCGCGCCCGATCGCGCTCGATGGCGTTCGACCACTGCGGGACCTTCCACTCGAATCGGGTCTCCGGGAACGCGGCGGACTTCGGCAGGTTGATCTCGACGCTCGAGCCGGTCGCCCGGACGTAGCCGACGTCGACGAGGCCCGCCAGCGCGGTCGCCCACAACCGGGCGAGCGCGCCGCCGCCGGTGTCGAGCGCGAGGTGATCGCCGGAGACCGGGTCGAACCAGCGCG
>JBPYEM010000346.1:0-3014 GCA_051985205.1 Candidatus Limnocylindrales bacterium
GCTCTCCGAGTCCGAGTCGGCGTCCGCGTCGGACGCGCCGCCGGTCGCCGCGCTCAGCGAGTAGGCGCCGCGACCGGTCGCCACGCTCTCGGCTCGACCGTTGCGGGGGACGCGCGCCGCCCCGGAACCAGGGCCTCAGTCGCCGATCGCCGGCCCGCCGCTGCCCGTGCCCAGCTCCAGCGCGTCGCGTTCGTCTGCTGCCCGTTCCGCCAGCGCGAGCCGCCAGACCCACGCCGAATAGCCGACGACGACCGACAGGAAGACCATCGAGCCCGCCAGGAGCAGCGGTACGGCGCTGAACAGGTGGATCGGGACGTTGGCGGCGACGTTGTTCACCGGGAACTGGAACGCGTACAGGTAGCTCGGCAGGACGCCCTGGTAGACGTTCGCGATCGCCGTGGGCAGGGGGAGCGCGGCGAAGTTCGGGTAGACGCCGATGAACCAGGCGATCATCGCGACGCAGGCGCCGATCACGAACCGCCGGGCGTCCCGGGCGGTCGCGACGAAGGCGGCGATCGCGAGGGCGATCGGCGACAGGAGGAGCACCACGGGCTCCACGGGGACGCTGTTCCAGGCAAGCAGCTGGACGTCCGGGACGAACAGCCGGACGGCGATCGTCGCGAAGATCGCCCCGATCGCGGTCAGGAGGAGCGGCAGGAGCGCGCCGATGCCGGCCCGCGCCGGGTTCCGCGTCTCGTCGTCCGAAAGGCGCCCGAACTGACGGAATACGAGGAGCACGGACGCGCCGACGACGACGCCCATCGCCAGCGTCTGTGAGGTCAGCAGGAACTGGGGGATCGTCGGCTGGCAGGCCTGGGCGGCGGATCCCGCGTTCGCCCGGCTCACGCCGACGAACGCGCACAACGGCCGGTCGAACAGCCAGAAGAGCGCCGGCCCGAGGACCGCGACGCCGGCCGACAGGCGGGCGAGCAGCCACGTGCGGCGGGAGGCACCGTGCCAGAGCTCGGCCAGGAAATAGGCGAGGGCGAGGAAGAGGAACGGCAGGCTCGTGTAGTAGTGGTACTGGAAGGACGCCCGGTCGATCCGGGCCCAGGAGATCCATTGGCAGGCGAAGCCGATCGTGATCAGGGCGAGCGGCAGGCTCCGCCGGACGAACGCCTGCCAGCAGGCGAACGCGAGGGCCGGCAGCGCGAGCCACCACGCGACGAGGTTGCCGGCGTCATAGATCGCCGCCGTCGTGTTCGCCCCGAGGCCCTGCTGGTAGAACCAGACCGGCTTGAAGTCGAACAACCATGCCCACCACGGCGACGAGGCGGGATGTGGGGCGGTGAGGCCGTTGTGGTAGGCGTACATCGCCCCGGTCAGGTCGATCAGGGACTGGCCGCTGTGACCGTCCGGCCAGTTGCCGAAGAGCCGGTGGTTCTCCACGAACGCCCACGGGATGTAGGACGCGACGTAGATGACGACGGGGAGGGCGAAGAGACAGATCACCATCCAGACGACCGGCAGGCCGAATTGCGCCCCCGGCCTGAGCCAGTCGGCCGCGGGTGGTGGCGACGGCGGCGGCAGCAAGGCCGACGGGTCATCGGCCGCGGGCGTCCGGGCGAGAGGCCCGAACCCGAGCTGCGCGGTGATCGCCATCGCGGCCCAGGCGACCAGCCCGAGCGCCGCCATCCCCAGCGCAAGCTCCAGCGGGGTCATGGCCACGGATCCGAGCTGCAGCGACGAGAACGCCTTGCCCGTGGCGATCGACGCGAGGGCGATCAGGGCGCCGACCGCGACCGGCGCGCCGATCGCGAAACGGATCTCGTCGAGCGACCACCGGATCGGGTGGGCGACGTTGGCGACGACGGCGACGATCGTCAGGCCGACCATGATCGCCACGAATGGCAGGTTGCCGAAGCCGGTCCCTGACGGGACGTTGATCGCGAGATAGCCGAGGATGGCGGTGAGGCCGATCATCGAGACGATCGCGATGAACCGGCCGATCGCGCTCCGGGCCAGGATCAGCACCGCGATCCCGCCCAGCGCGTAGAGGGCGACCCATTTCGAGGCGAGCGCCAGGCCCAGCGCCAGCCCGATCAGCGGCATCGCGATCCAGAACGCGCCGCGATGTCGCCAGACGCCGAGCCAGAGCGCCGTGAACAGCGTGTAGGCGGCGACGATCCCGAGCCCGACGTACGCGTCGTTCATCCCGATCCGGGCCATCACGAAGAACATCCCGTCGACCAGGCTGATCAGGGCGACGAAGACGCCGACGAGCCGGCGCCGGAAGAGGATCCGGGCGAGGACGTAGAGGAACCCGGCCATCGCGGCCCCGGCGAGGACGCCCGGGAACCGCCACGCGAACTCGTGCTGTCCGACGTCAACGCTCGCGACCGTCCCGGCGGGATCGAAGGCGAGGATCTGCTGGCGATCGTCCGACGGATCGTCGCGGTTCGAGTCCATGACCCACGCCGATGGCGTGAACGGCAGCTTTGCGTCGGCGTATGTCGCGCCCGGGCCGTTCGGCTCGCCGTGCGGCTCGATCACGTAGATCGTCGCCGACGAGCCGTCCGGCGTCCGGCCCAGGACGTGGACCATCTCCGTCGCGTCGTCCCAGGCGACCTCCGACACCGCCCCGGGCATCCGCAACGCGGACCGGAAGACGGCTCCGTTCTTCGCGTTGTCGCCCCCGACCGAGACGACGGCGATGCGGCCTGGCCCGCCCAGCGAAGGGTCCGGGTCGGTGGCGACGTAGAGCTTGCCGCCGTCGAACGGCGACAGCGCGAGGCCGTGCGCCGCCGCTCCGACGTCGACCGTTCGCGTGAGTGCCCCGGTGCCAGGATCGATCAGCTCGACGCCGCGGGCGTCGGCGACCGCGACCTGGGGCGCCGAGTCGATCGTCAGCCCCGCAAGAGGTCCGGCATCGATCGCCGACTGGGCCGCCGTGCGCTGACTCGGGTTCGCGATCGCCGCGATGACCGTGCGATCCGCGACGGACCCGAGTCGCTCCAGGTACGTCGTCGGCTTGCCGCCGAAGATCTGGGCGAGCCGCCCGGCGGCGGCAGACG
>JBPYEM010000347.1:0-4935 GCA_051985205.1 Candidatus Limnocylindrales bacterium
CTCGCGAAACCGGTCGCGGGGCAGGACCCACGTCTCCGTCGGCTCGATCGCGACCGCCGTTGCGGAGCGCGGCGCACCGTCGAGCAGGGCGAGCTCACCGAAGAAGTCACCGGGTCGCAGCGTCGCCAGGATCGCTTCGTCGCCGGTGTCGGCCGGCAGCGTGATCTTGATCGCGCCCGACATCACTATGAACAGCGCGTCCCCGGGCTCGCCGAGGTGGAACACCGTCTCGTTCCGCCGGAACTTCCGGAGGCGCATGCCGCGAATGAGGTTCGCGAGGCCCTCCTCGTCGAGGCCGCCGAAGAGCGGCACCGCGGAGAGCGCGTCGGTCATCGATCGGACGTCGATCATCGCGGGATCGTACCGCGACGAATCCAGCCGATCCCGGGTCCGTCCCCAGATTCGGCGCCCGCGGAATCTCGAGCCCGGCCGGCTGTCGGACGCCGGACAGGTCGGTGGTTCCGCATTCGACTCGACGCGGGCCGCCCGAGGATGCGACGATCCGGCCATGCCGACCGAGCGTGGGTTCGATTCGTGCGCCTGACTGTCATCGGTAGCGGCACGTCCCAGCCCCAGCCCGAAACCCCGGCATCCGGCCTCCTGATCGAGACCGACAGCACCGCGCTCCTCGTGGATTGCGGTCAGGGGATCATCCGCGAGCTGCTCGGCGTCCGCGATCCACGCGAGCTGGATGCCATCGTGGTCGGGCATATGCACGCCGATCACTACATCGACCTCGTGTCGCTCCGCTATCTCCTCCCATGGGAGGGTGTCGCCGGCGAGCGCATGCCGGTTCTCCTGCCGCCGGGCGGCAAGGCCCGCCTCGATGCGCTGGCGACGGCGATCAGCGAACGCCCGAACTTCTTCGAGGACGCCTACAGCGTGCTCGAGTACGACCCCGCCCACCGCCTCCACGTCGGTGACCTGACTCTCTCCTTCGTCGCCGGCGGCCACTACGTGCCCGCCTGGGGCTGCATCGTGACCGCGGCGGACGGCGCCCGGATCGCGATCTCGGGCGACACGGGACCGAACGACGCGTTCGTCGCCGCCGCTCGCGGCGCCGACCTCGTCGTGGCCGAAGCGACGCTCAAGAGCGCCGAGTTCGACGATCCGCGACGCGGTCACCTCACCCCCGAGGAGGCGCTGGACATGGCGACGCGGGCCGATGCCGGCGAGGTCGTCCTCGTCCACTATCGGGCGGAGCTGCGCGATCGCATCGACGGGGCGTGTGCCTCGAGGCCCGGAGCGGTCGCCGGTCATCCCGGTCTTCGGGTGGAGGTCCGGCCGGGTCACCGCTGGTCGGACGACGCTCGACCCACCGTCGATCTCGCAGGATCCCGGCTGAAGACCGAGGCGCCGGTCAACTGATTCCCCGGGCCGCCGCCAGGCGTGCCAGGCGAGCCGACCTGCACCGAACCGGATTCGGCCCGACCCACGCCGTGATCAGGTAACGAGCGTCGTCCCCCGCACATCGGCTGCCTGTCGCGAGAGCTGGGCTGATGCGTTCGCGTCCCGCTCCAGACCGGCGGCAGTTTCCAGATAACCGGCGGCTTCGGCGTGGGCCCCCAGGCTCGCCGCCTGCTCCGCCGCACGGCGCAGGAGCGGGATCGCCCGCTCCGCATCGCCCGCGGCGGCCCGGTGCCGGGCGATCGCGGCAAGCGGCGCTTCCCGTTCGCCCCCGGCGATGAGGTCGGCGACGCGGGTGTGGAGCATCGCTCGATCCGTCGAGAGAAGGCTCCGATACGCCGCGTCGTGGATCAGCGGGTGGCAGAACCGCCAGCCGCCGCGGGCATCGACCGGCACGATCATCGCCGCTTCGGCGAGGCGCTCGTAGACGGCCGGCGACACGGGCTCGTTCAGGACGTTCTCGACGATCCCCTCCCGGAATGTCATCCCGATCACCGCCCCGACGCGAACCACGGTCCGGGCGTCCGCCTCGAGCGCGTCGATCCGGCTGCCGAGCAGGGCGCGCAGCGTGACCGGCACGTCCGGATCGTCGCCGCGACCGATGGCCAGACGGCCGTCGTCGGTGATGGCGCCCTCGTCGACGCTCGCCCGGACCGTCTCGCCGATGAACAGCGGGTTACCGCCGGTTCGGAGATGGAGGCGGCGGACGTCCGCCGCGTCGACCGACGTCCCGGCGACCGCCTCCGCGAGCTCGCCCGTCTGCGACTCGTCAAGGCCGCCGAGCGTCAGCCGGTGGACCTCCGCGCGCTCGAGGGCGAGATGGACCGGACCCGTCGGCCGGCTGCCGACGAGGAGCAGCAGCGGGCGCCGGAGGGCGACGTCGACCAGCTCGCCGAAGATCCCTGCGCTCGACGGGTCGAGCCAATGGAGATCGTCGACGACGATCACGCGCGGTCCGTCCAGGTCGATCAGTCGTTCGAGATACGCGCGCGCCAGGGACCGGATCGACGCCGCGACCTCGACGGGATCAATCGGTGCGAGGGCCGCCTCCGCCTCCCAGCCGGAGAAGGACGCGTCGCGGGCCATGGCCGCGATCGCACCCGACCAGCGGCGGACGTCGCTCTGGGGTACGTCCGCCGTAAAGAGAAGACCTCGAGCGAAGGAGCCCGAGTCCGTTCCATGCTCGTCGGCGATGACCTGGGCGAGCGACCGCCCGAGCCGGTACGGATCGCCGCCGCCGTACGACACGTTGTCCACCCAGCTCCAGCGAACGCCGAGCCGACGTCCATCCGGCTCGATGTCCGCCAGGAGCCGGGACTTGCCGATGCCCGCCTCCCCTTCGACGAGCGCGACGGCACCCTCCTCCCGGGCGGCGAGCCGCTCGACGAGTCCGGCGAGCGTCGCCCGCTCCATCGCCCGGCCGACGAAGCGGCCGCCAGGCGGCCGCCACGGCTGGAACCCGGCGTCACCCAGGAGCCGGCCGATCCGCACGGGCCTGCGCTGGCCGCGGAGGACGCGCTCGCCGAGGTCTTCGACGGCGAGGCCCTTCCGCGCCGCCCGGCGGGTCGCCTCGTCGAGCAGGATCTCGCCGGGCGCGGCCTCGCCCTGGATCCGCGCAGCCGTCGTCACCGCCGGCCCGGTCATCGACCAGTCCGCCTCGCCGGGGGCCTCGCGCGGGGCGGCCACGACCTCGCCGGTCGCGAGCCCGATCCGGACCTGGAGCGCCGCGCCGGCTGGATCAAGGAGCCCGCTCACGCTCTCGCGGATGGCCAGGGCGCAGTGCGCTGCCCGAAGCGCGTCGTCGTCGTGGGCGACCGGCCAGCCGAAGACCGCGAACACCGCGTCGCCGATGAACTTCTCGCGCCGGCCGTCGAACCGCTCGATCGCATCGGCCATCGCCACGAGGGCGGCCTGGACGCGGCGGCGCACCTCCTCCGGGTCGTGCTCGGCAACGAGCCGGACGTAGTCGACGACGTCGGCGAAGAGAGCCGTGACGATCCTGCGATCGCCAAGCGTCCCGGCTGCGGATCCGGCGATGGTCGGGTCCCCGGGTCTCGACGGCGCCGCCGCCGCGAACGCGTCCGCGCCGGGCGACCCGGCGCGCGACGACGCCGCGTCGACCGCTCGGGCGTCGGGCCCCGGCGCCGCGGCACCGTCTGCGATCTGGTGTCCATCAACCGGGCCGGGCTCGAGAGCCGCGGCGGACCGGCGAGCGGCGGCCCGACCCGGGCGCAGACGCGAGCCGCACTGGTCGCAGAACCGGGCCGCCTCGCCCACAGCGGCCCCGCACGCCGGACAGCGCACGCCGCCACCTCCATCCCGCTACCGCGGACGCCGCGGCAGGCGGCGAGTCTACCCCGGCGTCCAGCCGGGTTCGAGCGTGGAGACGCGGATCACCGGATCGGGTGGATCACCGATCCGATGACCGTCGCCGAGCGCGCACGCGCTCGTGCGGATCAGCTGATCGAGAGGAGCGGCTGCTGGTCCGCGGTCGCCGCGCGGACGCTCATCCGCGCCGCGATCGCGCCCGCGACCGCCGTCATGGCTCGGGCGGCCGGTCCGGGCTCTCGCTGCGCGACCGCGGGGACGCCGACGTCGCCACCCTGTCGGACGGTGATGTCGAGCGGGATGCCGCCCAGGAAGTCGAGCCCGTGCGTCTGACAGAACCGTTCGCCACCGCCCCGCCCGAAGATCTCGGTCAGCTCGCCGCAGTGAGGGCAGGCGAAGGCCGTCATGTTCTCGACGAGCCCGAGGATCGGCACCGAGAGCCGCTTGAACATCGCGAGGGCCTTGCCGACGTCGGACAGGGCGACCTCCTGGGGCGTCGTCACGAGCACGGCGCCGCCCAGCGGCACGCTCTGGGCCAGGGTGAGCTGCGCGTCGGACGTGCCGGGCGGCAGGTCGACCACGAGGTAATCGAGGTCGCCCCATTCCACGTCGCGGAGGAACTGCTGGATGGCGCCACCGACCAGCGGGCCTCGCCAGACGATCGGCTGGCCCTCGGGCACGAAGAACTGGATCGAGATGCACTTCACCCCGTGGCGCTCGAGCGGGGTGATCTTGTTGTTCGGGCTGGCCTTCGGCTGACCGTCCACCCCCAGCATCATCGGGATGTTCGGGCCGGTGATGTCGGCATCGAGGAGGCCGACCGCCGCACCCGCCCGGGCCAGCGCAACGGCGAGGTTGACGCTGACGGTGCTCTTTCCGACGCCGCCCTTACCCGAGGCGACGGCGATCACGTTCTTCACGTTGGGCAGGAGCTGCTCGGCCTGACGCGGCGCCGCCCGACGGACCATGGCGCCCCACGTGACGTCGACGTCGGTCGCGCCGAGGTCGTGGATCACCCGTCGCGCGTTGGCCTCGATCTCGTCCTTGAGCGGACAGGCGGGGGTCGTCAGCTCGATCGTGAACGCGACGCGGCCCCCCTCGATCGTGATCCCCTTGACCATCTGGAGGGTGACGATGTCGCGCCCGAGCTCCGGCTCCTGGACGGTGCTCAGGGCCTCGAGGATGGCGGGTTCGGTGAGG
>JBPYEM010000348.1:0-2607 GCA_051985205.1 Candidatus Limnocylindrales bacterium
CCGTCGGCGTGGGCGATGCGGGTTCCGTCGGGCGACCAGGCACCGCCTCCCCACATCGAGCTCGTCGACGCCCGGGCCACGACCTCTCCGGTCGTCCGGATGAGCTGGATCTCGCCGTCCTTCGCGCCGATGAGGAGTCCCGGCCGGCCCAGTGGCCGAGGAAGGTCCTGACGCGACGCCGCAGCAAGCGCGTAGACGATCGTCAGCGCGAGCAGGACCACGAGCGCGACGGCGACGACAGCTCGACTCGCGACGGCGCGCGGCCGGCCGAGGCTCGCGAGCGGATGGTCGATGCCCCACCAACGCGGCCGAGGCCGCGTCGTCACGGTCCGGTCGAGCACGCGGTCGAGGAGGTCCTCGGGCTCCCGGTCCGGCGCCTCGGTCGTGAGCCACGAGGAGAGCATCCGACCGAACTCCGGCGATGCGTCGTTGCGTTCGGTCATGCCCGACTCCCTTCGGCGACGACGTTGCCCCGGGCGTCCGCCTCGAGGGCCGCCCGGAGCTCGTTCGTCGCGCGGTGGATTCGCGATTTCGCGGTGCCGAGGGGGATGCCGACGATCTCGGCGACCTCCGGCACGGAGTAGCCGCGGTAGTAGTGGAGGATCACGACCGCCCGCTGGTCGGCATCGAGCCGCCGGAACCCACGCTCGAGCTGGTCCCGGTCGGCGAGCCGCGGCCCCGGGTCGCCGCCGTCGCGGGCTCGGTCGACCAGGTCGATCTCGACGATCTCGTGGCGCCCGCCGCGGCGGAGCTGGGTCCGGCAGGCGTTCACGAGCAGGCGGTACAGCCACGCGTCGAAGCGCTCCGGATCGCGGAGCGACGGCAGGTAGCGCCAGGCGTTGACGAGCGCCTCCTGGGTGGCGTCGTCCGCGCCTGCGTCGTCGCGGACGATCAGCCGGGCGGTCGCGTACATCGACCGGATCGCGGCCGAGGCGAGGCGCGCGAACGCGTCATGGTCGCCGGCCATCGCCCGTTCGATCACCGCTCGGTCCACGAGACCCTCGCGTGGCGGGCCCGCGCGGGGGCGGGCCGTCTCGAAGGATAGGAATCGAGGCCGCGCGGAATCGTTCCGGATTCGGCCTGTCGGTGATCGGACAGCCAAATCGGGAACGGTCCGGGCGCCCGGCGCAGTCACGGGGATGAGGCCGGGCAACCGGTCCGGACCCGGAGGACGGTGACCACGATGGCGCAGATGACGGACGACCACGAGACCCAACCGCTCGGCGACGACATCGAGTGGATCGACCTGACGCCGGAGATCGAGCGCGTCCGACCGCGTCGATCGCGCTGGACGGCGATGCTCCTCGCCGGGTTCGCCGCCGTCACCGGGCTGGGGCTCGCCGCCACGAACGTCGTACCGCACCTCACGGATCGGGCGAGCGAGCGACGGGACGTGCCGGCCCAGGTCGAGCAGGCGCCGGTGGCGGGCTCCCCGGGACCGGACCCTGCTGTCGCCGTGACCGGATCCGCGGCGCCCGCGACGCCCGCGACGCCCGTCGCCGCGACGAGTCGGGTCGAGCGCGGCGACGGCATGGCTCGCGTCTTCGTCGGTGGGGCGTCCGTCGCCGCCGGGACGCGGATCACGGTGTCGCTCGCCGTCGGCGGACACACGGTCGCGACGGAGAATCCGACACCGGCGGTGACGGGCACGGGGACGGACGTTCTGGCGCCGTGGTCGGCGGATCTCGAGGTCCCACTGGGCGACTGGCCCCGCGACGCCGTCGCAACGCTGACCGTCGCCTGGGTCGATGCCGCCGGGCAGGGCGGGTCGGTATCGAACGCGATCGTCCTCGGCGATGGCCGAGGCGTCGTCTGGAGCCAGGGCGCCGGCCGGGCCCACTGACGATCACTCCGCGCCGGGCGGCGCACGCCGGCGGCCGCTCGGCCCCAAGCGGCGCACGCCGGCGGCCGCTCGCCCCCAGGCTGCACGGAGGCGGCCGCTCCGCCCCCGGGGGCCGCACGCCGGCGGCCGACGGCGCCAACCGGGCCTCGAAGCTATCCGACGGCCTGTCGCACCGCCCTGGCGATCCGGTTCGCCGTCGTCGCGACCGTGAGTCCCACGGCCTCGTCGCGCTCGGCGGGCGGGAACCGATACGAGGGGCCATGGACGTGGACGGCGGCGACGACCTCCCCGCTCGCGTCCGCGATCCCCGCAGCGACGGACGCGATCCCGGTCGCGAACTCGTCGTGGACCCAGGCGTAGCCGGCGAGGGCGATGGAGCGAAGGCGCTCCCGGATCGCCGCCGGGTCCGTGACGGTCCGGTCCGTCAGCGCCGGGAGGGGCCCGGCGAGGTAGCGGTCCACCGCCCCGGCCGGCCGATGGGCGAGGAAGACGAGCCCGGACGACACGGCGTGCATCGCGACCCGGGAGCCCGTCCAGTCCCGGATCCCCACCGGGTTCGGGGTCGGCGAATCGACCTGGTCGACGTAGTGGACCTCGCCGCCATCGGGGATCGAGAGCCCGGCTGCCTCCCCGAGCGACGCGGCCAGCTCGGCGAGGTGCGGCCGGGCGATCGCGACGAGGCTTCGCGTGGTCCCGAGACCGGTCGCGAGGACCTCGATCCGCGGGCCGAGGCGGTAGCGCGTCTCGCCCGGGACCTGCTCCAC
>JBPYEM010000349.1:0-3644 GCA_051985205.1 Candidatus Limnocylindrales bacterium
CGACTGCTGGGACGTCGGACTTCCTGCGGACGTTCGACGACTTCTCCGGCTCGCCGACCCAGCACACCGGTCCGGGTTGGGACGACGTCACCGGCCTCGGCTCACCGGACGGCATCTTCACCCCGTAACCCAATCGGTGGCGGGCCACGGGTCGGCCACCCGAAACATCAGACCGCACGACCGCCGGCGCTGGTTCTGCCAGGGCCGGCGGTCCGCGATTCATCCCCGCCGGCGCCTCGCGAGCGCACCCTGACGACGGAAAAGAGAGCCGGCACGCAGGTCGCGGACGCGTGGCTTCCCGCCGGGTTGATCGTCACGAGCTCGACGCGCGGTCGTTGCGCGCTGGCGAGACGCCGTGTAACGAATCAACGGCGAGAACGTCTCCTTGTGCCGGCGACTCCGTCGGGTCAGGTCTCGCTGAACCGGAGCCGCATCGGTCGGAAACCACGAGGAGGGTGTTCATGATCCGTCGCACATCCGGGGCACTGATCGCCGTGGTCCTGCTCGCGACGATCGCTGCAGGCTCGGTCCAGGCCGCCGTCACGCCGGCGGGCGCGCTCCGCGCCGCGTTCGAGAGCTACTGGCAGGGCGGCAACGGCGCGAGCTTCGCGACGTTCGGCCACGACGCGAATTCCTGGTTCCACGCAGCCAACACAGAGATCGACCTCGAGGCCGGCGCCGCCCGCATCGGACCGTTCGACGGCACGTACTGCTCGAACAACCTGTTCGGGATCTGGACCTTCTTCTTCAGCGGTCCGACGCGAGCCCAGCGCGAGGAGGTGAACGCCGACACGCTCCAGATCTGGTTCGGCCCTGCCGGCGGGACGCTCCAGTCGTTGCCGGTCCAGCAGTCGTCGGTTGCGCGCGGCGTGAGCCCGACGGGTTTCTACGGCGACTTTTCGTATGACATCCAGGCGAAGGGCGTCCCCGTTTACGGACACCTTTCGGCGGGTGTCTACACGTTCCACGCCGAGGACCGTGACGGAAACGTCTGGGACGCCACGGACACGATCGTGGACTGTTAGGAACGGTCTTCGACGAAGCTCGAGGTTCGGATCCGGCCCGGCCGCGGCCCGTCGCGGCCGGGCCGATACGGATTGGCGCATCCCGGCGCTGGCTACGGCACCCGCCAGACGCAGGTCGGCCTGCCCCAGTCGACGCAGAGGAGCTCCGTCCGGGCATTCCATGGGTCTCTATGCAGGCCGGCCCAGCTGGGCTTCCCGGTCCGCGGCCCGACGAACCAGCGCACGCCCCGCGTTGCGTACAGGTCGCCGGGGTTGATCCGCGTCTGCTGGCGGCTGACGAGGGTCACGACCGGCGCGTCCAGCGCGAACGCCGGCGCAAGCGCCCCCTCAACGACGTTGCCGCGACTCAATGCTGCGGCGACCTGCGCCTGGACCGTCGGCAGGACGAACGTGGCGGTCCGCGCCCAGCCCGCCATCGCGACGGTTCCCGGCGCGGCGACCGCGAGCGCGAGCCCGCCGACGGCCGCGGCCCGAAGCCGCGGTGACCACGTCGTGCCTTGCGCAGCAAGGAGCCACCAGCCGATGCCGCCGAGGATCGCCAGGGCCGGCAGGAGCGGCACCTCGTATCGGTTCGGTCGGTAGGGCGCGACCATCAGGAGCCCGTAGCCGGCGACGAGCCAGCCGATCGCCGCGGCGGCGAGGTCCGCCACCTCCGGCCGCAGCCTGTGGCGTGCGCGAACCACGAGAAGGGTTCCGCCGGCTCCGAGCAGGAGGATCGGCGCGGCCAGGAGGAGCATCCGGTCGTTCCGGATCGGGAATGTCGCGACGGAGCGGAGGAGCGTGCCCGGGGAGGAGAGGATCGGCTCCGCCGCCCAGATCCGGAGGTCCGCGGCGATCGCGTCGCGGTTCGGCAGGCCGATCAGGAGGACCCATCCCGCGGCCGAAACCAGGAGGACGGCCACGGCACCGGCCAGCCACCGGCCCGCCCGCCGGTCCCGCCGGATCGCGATCGCGAGTCCGGCAAGCAGCCCGACGATCGCGAAGGCCGCGCTCGGCTTCGTTCCGATCGCCAGCGCGAATGCCGCTCCGGCGGCGATACCCCACCACCCGGATCGGCGCGTTCGGGCGCGCAGGACGAGCAGCCCGCCGATCGTCAGCCACATCGTCACCGTCGGCTCGAGGAACGCCAGCCGGCCGTAGCCGAGGACGAGGATCGTCGTGGCGAACGCGACCGCGGCGAGGAATGCGCCGGCCCGCCCGATGACCGGTCTCAGCTCGACGCCGATCGCGGCGATCGTGATCACCGTGGCGAGGACGGACACCGCCCGTGCCCCTTCGATCCCGACACCGAGGACCGAGAAGACCGTCGCGATCACGAGGCTGTAGGGAGCGTTGACGAGATGGAGGTTCCAGTCGTCGGTGGACCACCGGCCGAGCAGGACGAAATTGCGGGCGTTGATGACGTCCCACGCTTCGTCGGTGCGGATCCCGTTGCTCGACGTGATTGCCGGCGGATCCGCCCGGAGCATGAGGAGGAGCAGCAAGCCGACGATGATCGCCGGCGCGAGGACGACGAGGTCCGCGAACCGGTCAGCGAGCGTCGCCGCGAGCGTCGGCGACCGATCGTCCGAAGTGCGACCCGCCACGCCACCCTTTCCCTGCCATTGGGTCCCCGGCTGACGGCGCGAGCGTCGCACATCGGCGTTCCGTCGAGTCGGGTCGAAATGCCTCGCACGAACCCCGAGCGCCGGGGCCTCCCGGCCGGGCATCATCGGCCGGATGCCGCGTCTCCAGCGCAAGAGCTTCGAAACCCCGGATCAGGTCCGGCGCTACCCGCATGGGCGGGTCGACCTGGTGACCCTCGACGAGACCACCGTGGGCCGGTTCGTCCAGGAGCCCGGGTGGCGGTGGTCCGCGGACGTCGCGCCGATCGCCGGTACGAGCTGGTGCCAGCATCGTCACCTTGGGTACGTCACGTCCGGCGCGCTCCACGTCGTGATGGAGGACGGGACCGAGATGGAGATCCGTGCGGGCGACTCCTACGAGATCCCGCCGGGACACGACGCCTGGGTCGTGGGCGACGCGCCGTGGGAGTCCGTCGAGTTCACGAGCGCCAGGACGTTCGCCCAGGCGCCGGACGACACCGGTGAACGGGTCCTCGCCACGATCCTCTTCACGGACATCGTCGGCTCGACCGCCAAGCTCGAGGAGGTGGGCGACCGGGCCTGGCAGCGCCTGGTGCTGGACCACAACGCCCGTGTTCGCGGCCAGATCGACACCTATCGCGGTCGCGAGCTCGGGACGACGGGTGACGGGTTCCTCGCGGCGTTCGACGGGGCGGCGCGAGCCGTCCGCTGCGCGGCCACGATCGATCCTGCGGTCGCCGACCTCGGGATCCGCGTCCGGACCGGCCTCCACACGGGCGAGCTCGAGCTCGTCGGCGGGCAGGCCCGCGGCCTGGCCGTACACGCCGCGGCTCGGGTTGCCGCGCTCGCCGATGCCGGCGAGGTCCTCGTCAGTGGAACGACGCGAGACCTTCTTGACGGATCCGGACTGGTCTTCGACGACCGAGGCGCCGTCGAGCTCAAGGGCCTGACCGGACCCCGGGCGATCTTCGCGCTCCGCCGGACCTGAACCGCGCCGGGCCGCAGGTCCGGAGCCCTCGCAGGTGACCGAGCC
>JBPYEM010000350.1:0-3211 GCA_051985205.1 Candidatus Limnocylindrales bacterium
ACCGCGCTGACGGTCAGCCGCGGCGGCTCGTCACGGCCACATTCGTGGCCCTGGCCGCGGCGACACTCGTCTTCTATATCGCCAGTGGCATCGTCGTCACCGCCGCGCCGCTGTTCGGCGATCTCAGCATCGGTCTGTCGAAGGCGCTCGTCGGCGTTGCCATCGCCGTCTTCAGCATCGCCGCGCTCCTCGCGCGTCCGGTCGTGGGCTGGGTCACCGATCGCTACGGTCGGCGCATCGCGCTCCTGATCGGTGGGACGCTGATGGCGGTGGGCCTCGTGGCGCATCTGGCGGTCGCGGACCTCCCGACCTTCCTCATCGTCCGATGCGTGCTCGGGATCGCCGAAGGCTTCTGGCTCGTGGCCGCGCTCGCGGCCGCGGCGGACCTGGCGCCGGAAGGCCGCCGCGGCGAATCACTGAGCTTCCTGTCGCTGTCGCTGTATCTCGGCCTGGCGATCGGACCGGCCATCGCGGAAGGGATCCTCGGGTCGACGGGCTCGTTCGCCATCGTCTGGCTCGTCACGGCGGGGATCGCCGCCATCGGCCTCGGGCTCGCCTGGTTCGTGCCGGAGACCGCTCCTCGCCTCGTGTCGGCGACGGCGCGTCACCACGAGCCTCAGCCACGGCCGCGGCTGGTCCATCCGGCCGGCGTCTTTCCGGGGATCGTGATCCTCCTCGGGCTGTCCGGGATGTCCTACTACCTCACGTTCCTGCCGATCTACGTCCGGACCATCGGTTTGCCGGGCGCGGGTGCCGCCCTCGCCGAGTACGGGCTGATCGTCGTGGTCCTACGCGGGCTGGGAGCGCGGCTCCCGGACCGAATCGGGGCCGTCCCGCTGTCCGGATCGGCCCTCGCCACCTCGGCCGTCGGACTGCTCGTTGTCGGGATCACCCAGACGCCGCTGGGTCTGTACCTCGGGACCGGTCTCTTCGCGGCCGGGATCGCCTTCGTGTTGCCCGCCCTGATCTCCCTCGCCGTATCGCGGGCGGCCGTCGAGGAACGTGGGACGGTCGTCGGCACGGCGACCCTGTTCATCGACGTCTCGTTCGGGGTCGCCCCGGTGATCCTCGGCGCCATCGCCGAGATCGGCGGCTATTCGCTCGGGTTCGTCGTGGCGGCGATCGTGTCCGCGCTCGGCTGCGTCCTCCTCGCCGCCGGCTCGGCGCGGCGGCCCGCGACCCAGCGGATTGCTAGCATCGGCCGATGACGCCGGAGCGGACCCTCGTCGCGGGCGCCGGCCTGATGGGCCACGGCATCGCCCAATCGTTGGCCGCAACGGGACGACGGGTCGCGTTGTACGAGCCGGAGCTCAGCCGGGCCGAGGCCGGTCGTGAGCGGATCGCGGGCAACCTCGAACGCGCGGTCGCGAAGGGCCGGCTGAGCAGCGCGGAGCGCGACGCGACCCTCGCCCGCATCACACCGACAGCGAACCTCTCGGCGGCCGCCGAGGTGAACCTGATCGTCGAGGCGGTCTTCGAGGACGTCGCCGTGAAGCGCGCCCTCTGGGCGGAGCTCGATCGGCGGGCACCAGCCGACGCGATCTTCGCCACGAACACGTCGTCGATCTCCATCGACGGGCTCGCGGAGGTCCTCACGGGGCCGCGCCGCGCTCGGTTCGTCGGAATGCACTTCTTCAGCCCCGTCCCGGTGATGCCGCTGATCGAGCTGATCCGCGGATCAGCCACCAGTGACGAGACAGAGGCCTCGGTCCGGGCGCTCGCGGCCGACATGGGCAAGCAGGTCATCGTCTCGGCCGACCGACCGGGCTTCATCGTCAACCGCATCCTGATGCCGTTCCTGGCGGAGGCGATGCGGGCCTATGCGGACGGACTTGGCACCGCCGAGGACATCGATACGGGCGCCAAGGTCGGGCTGAACCACCCCATGGGTCCCCTCGAGCTCGCCGATTTCATCGGCCTCGACGTCTGTCTCGGGATCATGGGCGTCCTGCACGATGGGTTCGGGACGGAGCAGTTCGCGCCACCGCCGGTCCTCGTCGAGCTCGTCGAATCCGGGAACCTCGGCCAGAAGACGGGCCGCGGCTTCTACACGTACCCGCGGGTTGGGACGGTGTCGACGCCGCGCACCTGACCGGCCCGTCTGGGCCTCAGGCCGGTCACCGTCAGCGGTCGACGGCGAGGAGGGTCCGGATCATCGCGGCAGCGCTCGCGATGTCGAATGGCTTCGCCAGCAGCTGGACGTGGCGGGCGGTCGCGAACGCGCGGAGCTCCGGGTTCAGGACGTCGCCGCTCATGAACGCGAACCGCCGGGCGAGGCCTGGCCGGAGCTCGGCGACGGCAGCGTGGAACTCCGTCCCGCTCATCCCGGCCATGCGATGGTCGCAGAGGATCGCGTCCGGTGGATCGGTCCGGACGACGTCCAGGGCCGCCGGCCCGGTCGAGGCGACGACGGGCGTCCAGCCGTTGCGGCTGATCACCCGGGCGAGGAAGTCGCGGATCGCGGGCTCGTCATCGAGGACCAGGATCCGTGCGGGCGTCGCGGCTGCCGGCATCGGGTCGTCGGCGGACGGACGAGGCTCGCCTGACGCACCGGACGCCGGCTGTACGTCCGGCTGGACGTCGGTGGACCGCGACCGAATCTGGTGATCGTTCTCGTTCGTACCCTCGCCGGAGCCATCGGCGGCCGGCACCGGCAGCTCGATGACGAACGTCGCCCCGCCACCGGGTGTCGGCTCATGGCGGATCGTGCCGCCGTGGCCGGCCACGATCCCGAACGAGACCGACAGCCCCAGCCCGGTTCCCTCGCCGGGCGCCTTCGTCGTCACGAACGGCACGAACAGTCGATCGAGGATCTCGGCCGGGACGCCCGGGCCGTCGTCCGCGATCGCGATCCGGAGCCGCCGCTCCCGGTCGACACCGGCCGTCGTCGCCTGGATCGAGATCCGGCCCGGTCGGCCTGCCGAGCGCAGGGCCTGGGCGGCGTTGACCGTCAGGTTGACGAGGACCTGCCGGAACTGCGAACGATCGACCCAGACCGGCGGGAGGTCGTCGGGGATGTCCAGGTCGACGGACAGCCCGCCCTGGTGGAGCAGGTACGACTGCAGGCCGAGCACGCTCTCCACGATCGGTCGCAGCTCGGATTCCACCCGTTCCGGCGGACGCTGTCGCGCGAAGTCGAGGAGGTTGCCGACGATGACCCGCGTCCGGTTCGCTTCCTGGACGAGGAGATCGGCCTGCTGATGGAGGTCAC
>JBPYEM010000351.1:0-14521 GCA_051985205.1 Candidatus Limnocylindrales bacterium
ACGGCGATATCTGCGATCTCGAGGTCGATGCCATCGTCAACGCCGCCAATCTCTCGCTGTGGATGTCGACCGGTGTCGGCGGCGAGATCAAGCGGGCCGGCGGCGATGCGATCGAGTTCGCGGCCGTCCGCCAGGCTCCGGTGCCCCTCGGTGAGGCGATCGTGACGCCGGCGGGGGCCCTCGCCGCCAAGGTCGTCATCCACGCGGTGTCGCTCGACCGCGATCGCCGGACGAACGGCGCGACGATCGACCGCGCCGTGCGCAGTGCCGTTGCCCGGGCCCGCGAGCTCCGGGTTCGCAGCATCGCGTTCCCGGCCATGGGGACGGGCGTCGGCGGGTTCCCGCTGGACGAGGCCGCCCAGGTGACCGTCGCGGCGATCCGGGACGAGCTGCCCCGCTCCCCGTCGATCGAGCACGTGATCCTGGCGATGCGCGGCGCCGCGGCCTACCAGGCGTTCCAGGCGGCCCTCGCGACGCCGTCGACGGCCGCGATCGAGCCCGCGACCGGTGGTGGCACGGGTCGGGTCCTGTCGGCATGAGCTTCTCGTATGAACGGACCGATGAGCAGCGCGACGAGCTGGTCGAACGGGTCGCGCGCGAGATCCAGCTGCGCGGCCTGACCGGGCCGGCCGTCCACTTCCTGGAGGCGAGCCGGCCGTACCGACCGCTCGGGGCGAACGCGATGCTGTTCTTCGACCCGGTGCTGCGAGGGCTGTTCGGCGGAGACGACATCTCGGCCTCGCTGATCCTTGCCGACGACGCCGGGATCGAGCTGCTGATCGCGCGGCTCGAGGAGATCGACGAAGAGATCACCTGGGACGCCTGACGGCACCCAGCCGGCCCACGACCGGCAGACCCTGACCGGCGACCGGGGCGGGGGATCGCCGCTACGATGAGCCGGTGACCTCGGATCCCCACGCGTTCCTGGCCGTCGACCAGGGAGCCGCGACGACCTCTGCCGCGCTGATCGGCCGGATCGGCCATCGCTGGCGACTCGTCGGGTCGCTCGCGACGCCGGCGCCGGGGGACGTGGACGCGATCGCCGCGGAGCTCGTGCGGCGCGTCCATGCCGTCGATCCGGGGCTGTCGGCGGGGCTCGGCCTGGACCCTGGCGCCGACCTGCCGGATGCGGCGGACGTCGGTGCCGATCTGCCCCGCCTCGTCGCCCGCAGCGCACCGGCCCGGACCCTGCTCGCAGTCGCCGTCTCGGAACGGGCGCTCCAGCCGCTCGCCCTCGCCGCCCGGAAGACGGGCTGGCGAACGCGCGAGGCGACGCTGGACGCGCTCGACCCGCTCGCCCTCACCCGCGAGATCCTCGATGCGTCCGTCGACGTCGTCCTCGTCGGCGCCGGCGACCCGCCCGGGGCGGACGAGCGCCGCCAGCTGCCCGAGCTTGCGGCGATCGTCGCCGGAGCCGCGGCTCGACGGCCGGAGCTGACGGTGATCCTCGCCGGGGCGATGGCCGACCATCTCGGCCTCGTGGAGCCGAGTGGCCAGGAGCGAACCGGCGAGATCCTTCTGGGACCCGCCGCGATGGCGGGCGATCCTCCCGGCGATCCGCTGCGGCACCTCCTGGACGAGGTCCGCGGCGGCCCGGACGACCCACGCCGCGCGGCGGGCCGCATCGCCACCGCGCTCGCGGATGTCCTCGATCGGCGGATCGAGCTGCTGGAGATCGGCTTCGACGGCGGCCTCCGGGCGACGGCCGCGCCGGCCGTCGGGGGCGCGGATGCCGAGTCGCAGGTCTCGATCGTCGCCGACGCTGCGTTGGTGCCGCCGGACCCGGACGACGCGACGGTCGACCGCGTCCTGGCGTGGTCCACGATCTCGATCGACCGCCACCGGCTTCGCGATCGTCTCCGGGAGCTGCGGCTGTGGCCGTGGTCGGCGATCGCCGGCGACGGCGCGCGACTTCGGCTCGCGGCGGCGCGTGCCGCGCTGGGCGTCCTCGTGGAGGCGACCCCCGATCAATCCGCACTGCCCGCGCCGGACCTGGTGGTCGTGGCCGGCGGCGCCTTCGCGGCCGCGCCGGGCCCGGCCGTCGCACTGGCGGTCGCCGACGTCGTCCGGCGTCCCGCGGCCGTCGCGATCGCCCAGGACCACGCCCGTCTCCTCGGCACCCTCGGCGCGATCCCGGACCCCACGGAGCGTCGCCAGGCACTGGTGGACCTCGTCGACGACGTGCTCACGCCGCTCGGGAGCGTCGTCATCCCGGGGGGCGTCCGCGCCGGGGCCAGCGCGGGACGCGTCACCGTGCATACGGGCACCGGCACGTCGGACAGTGAGCTCGTGCCCGGTGGCCTGGAGCTCGTCGACCTCCCGCCGGGTGGCGCAGCCACCGCGGAGTTCGCGTTCCGCGACCCGGTCCGGCTCGGCGTCCGCGGCCGGCGCTTCGCCGTCGACGTCGCCGGCGGGCTCGGTGGCCTGCTGGTCGATCTCCGGGACGTCCCGCTGCGCCTCCCAGACCGCCTCGACCGACGCCGCGAGCTGCTCGACGCGTGGCAGGAGTCGCTGTGGCTGACGCGCGACCGATGACGACGCCGACGACCGACGCGTCGGCCAGCCTCCGGCCCCACGGCCGAGGCCTGGATCTGATCGCGCCGCGGTCGCTCCTCACGAGCCCGATCGACGTCGCGTTCCGACTCACCCCGGGCGATCGGCCGCTCGTGGCGACCGGCGACGCGGTCGTGGCGGGCACGGCGATCGCCGAGCGGGTCCGGGATCCGCGCATCGCCGAGGTCCCGGCTGCCGGCATCGCGGAGACGGCGCGGCCGGGCGACCGCTGGTCGTCGGCCGATCATGGGGCGTCCCGAGCACGGCGCGGCGGCGCGGAGAGCGGCGAGCTGCTGTTCGAGCATGGCGGTCGCTGGCGGCTCGCGGCCGCTGACCACGTCGAGCCGATCGAAACGCCGGTCACGGGCGTCGTGCGGGAGATCCGGCCGGGGATCGCCATCCGGGTCCGAGCCCAGGGCCGGGGGCTGCCCGGCGTCGAGGCGCTCGGCGACCCGGCGAGCGGCCGCCTCTCGCTTGGCAGTGATCGGGGCGACGTCCGCTACGGCCGGCTCCGATCGACCTCGCTGGACGTCGGGCTCGCCGGGACGATCCTCGTCATCGGGTCGCGGGTGGATGCGGAGGCCCTGACGCGGGCCCGGGCGATGGGCGTCCGCGGCGTCGTCGTGAGCGGGCTCGCGGGCAAGGAACGCCGGGACTTCCTCGCGTCCGAGGCGCGCCAGCGGGCCGCCCTCCACCGGCTGCCGCCGTTCGGCGTGCTGATCCTGGACGGCGTGATCCGGCGGCCGATCGCCGGCCCGATCGCGGCGATTCTCGAGGCGCTCGCCGGAACCCCCGTCGCGATCTCGACGGATCCACCCGCGCTCGTCTTCGACGCGCCCGCGGTGGCGGTCGCGGCACCGCCGGCGGACCACGTTCGGGTTCGATCCGGCGAAGGCGCGGGCGACGAGGGCCGCTGGGCCGGGCTCGCCGGTATCCGGCGCTTCGCCGGTGGCACGTTCCTCGAGGCGGGCTGGGTCATCTTCGGCGACGACCCACCGCGGCCGGTTCCGCTCGCGGATCTCGAGCGGTTCGTCTGACGATGGCCGGCCGACCGGCCGGCGGCGCGGCACCGTCCGCAGCCCCGGCGACCGCATCGCGCACGATCGTGAGCCGATCCGTCGACGACACGCTCGCCCTCGGTGAGCGGCTCGGCCATGCTGCGGCACCGGGTGACCTGATCTGCCTCTGGGGCGATCTCGGTGCCGGCAAGACCCAGCTGACGAAGGGGATCGCTCGCGGCCTCGAGATCACCGACACCGTGAACTCGCCGACATTCGTGCTGATGTCCGAGTACGCCGGCCGGCTGCCGCTGTTCCACGTCGATCTCTACCGTCTCGGCGATGCCCGCGACGCGCTGGCCGGCGGGGTCGTCGACGAGCGTCAGACCGATGGGCTCACCGTCGTGGAGTGGCCCGATCGCATGCGCGAGGTGTTGCCGGGATCGCGTCTGGACGTCGTGATCGACGGGACGGGCGAGGAACCCCGGCGGATCGAGATCATCGCTGGGAGCTCCCGGTACGAGCGGTACCTGGAGCCGGTCCGGTGACCGGGCGCGGGAGCGTGACCCCGAACGGTCGCCGGCCGTGGCTGCTCGTGATCGACACGGCGACGAGCCGGGTCGTGGTCGCCGCATCCGCACCGGACGGGACGCTGCTGGGAGCGACGACGTGGGAGGCGGGCCGGACCCACGGCGAGCGGCTGCTGCCCGCGATCGGTCGGCTGCACGGCGAGGCGAACCTGCGTCGATCGCGGATCCGCGGCGTGATCGTCGGCACGGGCCCGGGCGCATTCACCGGACTGCGCGTCGGTCTCGCGACGGCGAAGGCCATCGCCCATGAGCTGGGTGTGCCGATCGTCGGCGTGTCCACCGGCGAGGCGCTGCTCCGGGCCAGCCGGCCGGCGGCCGACGAGCAGGTCGTCCTCCTCCTGCCGGCCGGGCCGAACGACCGGCACCTCGTCCGATCCGGCCGGCCGCCGGAGCTCCTGCCCGGCGACGCGCAGCCGGAGCTGGCCGACGGCGACGTCCTCGTCGCGGTCGACCTGTCCGGCCGCGCCCCGGACGACGCATCCGAGCGAGGCGAGACCGCCCGCGCGGGGCTCGCGGCGGCCCTCGCGGCCATCGGTGCCGATCGTCTCGCGGCCGATCAGCCGGACGATCTCGCCCGGCTGGTCCCGGAGTACGTGACCCTGCCGCGCGGGGTCAGCGAGGAGCGGGGGGAGGTCGCATGGTCGCGCGACGCCCGCTGAAGGTCGTCATCGAGGCGATGCGGCTCGAGGATCTCGATGCGGTCCAGCAGATCGAGCTTGCGAGCTTCACGACGCCCTGGCCGTCGAACGCCTACCGGAGCGAGCTGCTGACGAACCGGCTTGCCTCGTACCTGATCGCCCGGGTCGGTGACCGGATCGTCGCCTACGGCGGCATGTGGCTGATGGTGGACGAGGCCCACATCACGACGTTCGCCGTCCATCCCGCCTGGCGCCGGCAGCGGCTCGGCGAGCGACTGCTCCTCGCCTTCCTCGCTCTCGCCCGTGACCGTCACGCGCGCGAAGCGACCCTCGAGGTCCGGCTGTCGAACATCGCGGCGCGGCGGCTGTACGAGAAGTACGGCTTCCGCCCGGTCGGGCTCCGGCCGCGGTATTACAGCGACAACGACGAGGACGCCCTGATCATGACGACCGACCCGCTCGACGACCCGGCGTTCCGTGCCCGGATCGAGCGGCTCCGGGTCGCCCTCGATGACGAACCTGCGCCGACCGGACCGTTCGACCCGGACGAGCCCGACGGATCGGGCGAGGGCCGCGCCGAGGCCGGCGCCCGATGACGGCGGCGACCGAGCCATCGGGCCTGATCCTGTCCGTCGAATCCTCCTGTGACGAGACCGGGATCGCGGTGATCGAGGCGGGCCGGACGATCCGCTCGAACGTCGTCGCGAGCCAGACGGCGCTCCACGCGGCGTCCGGAGGGATCGTCCCGGAGGTCGCCGCCAGAGCCCATCTCCGCTGGATCGTGCCAGTCCTCGACCAGGCCCTCCTCGACGCCGGCGTCTCGGTCGAGGACGTCGAGGCGGTGGCTGTCACCCATGGCCCTGGGCTGGCGGGGTCGCTGCTCGTGGGGCTGAACTTCGCCAAAACGCTGGCGTGGGTCCACGACAAGCCGCTCGTCGGCGTCAACCATCTCGAGGGTCATCTGTACGCAGCGTGGCTCCGGGATCCCGGCGATGCGGATCGGGAGCGAGCCGAGCCGGTCTTCCCGCTCGTCGCCCTGATCGTCTCGGGCGGCCATACGTTTCTCGTGGCGATGCCCGATCACCTGACGTATCGGCTGCTCGGCCAGACGGTCGACGATGCGGCAGGCGAGGCGTTCGACAAGGTCGGTCGCTTGCTCGGCCTGCCGTACCCGGGCGGTCCGGCGATCTCCCGGGCGGCCGAGGCGGCGACACAGCACGACGCCGCGTTCCCGCGGGCGTGGCTCGGCGATTCCTACGACTTCAGCTTCAGCGGCCTGAAGACGGCGGCCCGCCGGACGATCGACGCGGCGCGGGCGGACGAGGACCTGCCGACCGGCGCAGCGGCGCAGCACGAGCCCGATGCCCGCCTGCCGGCGGAGCGGATCGCCGAGCTGGCGTGGGGCTTCCAGGACTCGGTCGTCGACGTCCTCGTGGCGAAGACGATCCGGGCGGCCGAGGAGACCGGCGCGAGGTCGATCGTCCTCGGTGGAGGCGTGGCGGCCAACGGCACGCTGCGAACGCGGCTGGCGGGCGAGGCCGAGGCGTTGGGCCTGCCGTTGATCGTGCCGCGACCCGCCCTCTGCACGGACAACGGCGCGATGATCGGCGCGGCGGGGGCGCGGCGGTTTGCCGCCGGTGAGCGAGCGGACCTCTCGCTCGACGCGCGGCCATCGCTGCCGCTCGCCCGCCGCTGACCGGACGGATGGCGGCACGTCCGGCTCGGCTGGATCCGGCCGCCGTCCGGCGGACGCTTCGTGACGCGGGGTTGCGGGCCCGGCACGGCCTGAGCCAGAACTTCCTTGCGGACCCCGAGGTGCTCGATGCGATCCTCGAGGAAGCGTCATCGGCGCCCGGTGACCGGGTCCTCGAGATCGGCCCGGGTCTGGGGCTCCTGACCGGCGGCCTCCTCGACGCCGGCGCCGTCGTCACCGCCGTCGAGCTCGACGCCGGCCTCGCGACGTTCCTCCGCGACCGATTCGCCGAATCGATCGACGCCGGCCGCCTCGCCCTGATCGAGGGCGACGCATTGGACGAGGAGCTCACGCGTCTGGTCGAGCCGCCCTACCAGGTCGTCGCGAACCTCCCGTACCACATCACGAGCCCGATCCTGCACCGCCTCCTCGGCGAGCGGCCGCGACCGACCCGGCTCGTCCTGATGGTCCAACACGAGGTCGCGGAGCGGATTGCGACGCCGCCCGGCGGGATGAGCTACCTCTCCGTGTTCGTCCAGTACCACGCCAAGGTCCGCGTCGCGTTCGAGGTCCGGCCGGAGGCGTTCGAGCCGGAGCCCGCGGTGCGCTCCGCCGTGATGGTGCTGGAGCCGTATCCGGACGATGACCGCCTCGCGAGTCCCGAGGACGAGGATGCTCTGTGGCGGCTCGTCCAGGCAGGGTTCCGGGAGCGACGGAAGATGCTGAAGAACGTCCTCGCGCGGCAGCTCCCCGTGGAACCGGCACGGGTCGAGCGCGCGCTCCAAGCCACCGGGATCGCCGGGGATCGGCGGCCGCAGACGCTCGCCGTGGGGGAGTGGCTCGCGCTCCATGCTGTGCTCGGTCAGATCGGCCCCGATCGGCGCGGGCAGCGGCCGTGACCGACCCCGGCGCGGTGACGCCCGTCGTCCGGCTCGCACCGGCCAAGCTCAACCTGACCCTCGCGGTCGTCGGCCGGCGAAGCGACGGTTACCACGCGCTGCACTCGGTGATGGCGCCGTTGTCGCTTGCGGATCGCCTCACGCTCGCGGTCGACCCGTCACCAACGGCGACGGACAGCCTCCATGTCGACGGCTTCGACCCGGGTTCGGCCGACGACAACCTCGTGCTCCGCGCAGTCGATCGGACGCGCGCCGCGGTGCGTCGCCAGCGCGGGAGCCCACCAGCCGCGTTGGCGATCCGTCTCGACAAGCGCGTCCCGGTGGCTGCGGGACTCGCCGGCGGCAGCAGCGACGCCGCTGCGGCGATCGACGGGGCGCTCGAGGCCTGGGGCACGGCGGAGGCGGTCCGGCGGGACGAGCGCGCCGAGATCGCGGCATCGATCGGCAGCGACGTGCCCTTCTTCCTGGCCGGCGGGCCCGCGCTCGTCGAGGGTCGTGGCGAGCGGGTGACGCCGCTCCACGGTCTCCGCCTCGGGGCGGGCGAGCGCCCCCCGGGCGTCCTCCTCGTGACCCCCGCGATCGCCGCCCACACCGCAGCCGTCTTCGCGGCCTGGGGCGAGGGAGCGATGGGGCAGCCGGGCGTGGTCGCCCGCAGCTCGGAGCACTTCGCGAGCGAGTTCGGGTCCGGGGTCACCGCGAGCCAGCTGCTCGAGCGGGCCGGCGTCCTCGCGTCGGCCAACGATCTGCTGCCCGCGGCGGCGCAGGTGGTCGAGGGGCTCGTGCCGTTCCGTCGCGGGCTGATGCGACTCCTCGGCCGGCCCGTCGGGCTGTCCGGCTCCGGTCCGACGCTGTGGGCGCTCTATCCTTCGGTCGACGATGCCGATCTCGCCGCGTCGTCCGTCCGGGCGGCGGTCGGCACGGGATTCCTCGCCGCGCCCGGCGATGGTTCCCCATTCGTCGCTGCGACCACGTTCCTGCCCACGCCCGCCCAGGAGGACCTCGATCGATGACCCGTCAGGCCATCCAGACGAACGGAGCGCCCGAGGCGCTCGGCCCGTACAGCCAGGCGATCCGCAGCGGCGATACGGTCTACTGCTCCGGGCAGATCGGCCTGGATCCGGCGACCGGCGAGCTCGTCGACGGCGTGGAGGCCCAGGCGGAGCGGGCGCTGAAGAACCTCGCGGCCGTGCTCGATGCGGCCGGTCTCGGGTTCGACGACGTCGTGAAGACGACGATCTTCCTCGCCGACGTGAACGACTTCGGGACCGTGAACACGATCTACGGCAAGCAGATGCCGGAGCCGCCGCCCGCTCGCTCGACGATCGGCGTCGGGGCGCTGCCGAAAGGCGCTCGTGTCGAGATCGAGATGATCGCCCGGCGGCCGCTCGCCGACGCGGTCGCCGACCGCCGGGCCTGACGTCGAACGATCCGATGCCGCCAGGCACGATCCTCGCCTTCCTCCTGGGCATCGTCGTCGGCGCGGTCGGTCTCCTGGTCGTTCAGGCGATCCGGCAACGGGCGGATGAGACCGACGTCGGGTCGGCGGTCGGCGGGACGGTCGGGCGGTCCGGGCGGACGGGGTCGCCGATCATCCAACGCCGGAGCCGGATCGTCGCCCGTCACTCGATCCGGATCGCGTCCGCGACCGGCTCGACGATCGGGCTGTCCGCGTCGCAGCCCACGATCGAGGTCGACGGCGCGGTCTATCACCAGCTCGGCGACGTCCCGGACGATCGGCGCGCCGCCGTCGTCGATTCGCTCCGGCTCGGTCTCGACGCGGTGCCGGAGGGCCTCGCCCGGGAGCGGATCTCCGCGTTCCTGGCGGGCGGGACGCCCGGCTCCGGACCGGCGCCGACATCGCCCGAGGTTTGACACCCCGATCGAGCCGACCCTACGATCCGGCGACCATTCGATGAGAGCCCTCCGACACGCGCCGGGCGTCGAACGCGTCGGGACCGCGCCACAGAACCCGACCTCCGCCCTCCCGCGTCGCCCCTCGTGAACCCCCCAAGTCCCGACGCCGCGCCTCGCGTCGTTGCGGTCGTGATGGCCGCGGGCCTCGGCACGCGCATGAAATCGCGGACGCCGAAGCTCCTGCATCCCCTTGCGGGCCGGCCGATGGTGGCGTACGTGGTCGACGCCGGACGAGCGGCGACGGGGCAGCGCCCGATCGTCGTCACGAGCCCCGCGACAGCCGCCGTTCGGGACGCCCTCGACGACGTCGACTGGGCGCTCCAGTCGGAACCGCGCGGGACCGGGGACGCGGTCGCGGCCGCGCTCGCCGTCGCGCCGCAGGAGGCCGACGAGATCCTCGTCCTCACCGGCGACGCTCCACTGCTCGATCCGGACCTGCTGGAAGCGCTGCTCGAGGAGCGTCGGCTCGACCAGGCCGCGATCGCCCTGGTCGCAGTCGATGCGATCGATCCCGGGAATCTCGGCCGAGTCGTCCGCGACGACGCAGGGACCGTGGAGCGGATCGTCGAACGGAAGGACGCGACCGACGACGAGCTCGCGGTCGACGAGGTGAACTCCGGGCTCTATGCCTTCGACGCCGCCTGGCTCCGATCCCGGATCCGCGCGCTGAACCCGTCGCCGAAGACGGGCGAGCTGTATCTGACCGAGCTCGTCGAGCTCGCTCGCGCCGACGGCCGGATCGTCGTGGCGCTGACGGTCGAGGACGACGGCCGCCTGACCGGGATCAACGACCGGGCGGAGCTCGCCCAGGCGGAGTGGGACCTCCGGACGCGGATCAATGCGGACCACATGCGCGCCGGCGTGACGATGCGCGACCCGTCGACGGTCTACATCGACTCGACCGTGACCTTCGCGACCGACGTCACGCTCGAACCGAACGTGATCCTTCGGGGGGCCACGTCGATCGGAGAGGGGACGACGATCGGCGCCGGGTCGCAGATCGTCGACAGCACGATCGGCGCCAGCTGCGTCGTCTGGGCCTCCATCGTGGAGTCGTCGGTCGTCGAGGACGGCGCCCGCGTCGGTCCGTTCAGCCACCTCCGGCCCGGGTCGCACGTCGGCCGCGACGCCGAGGTCGGCAACTTCGCCGAGCTCAAGGGCACACGGCTGGGCCGTGGCGTGAAGCAACACCACATGAGCTACCTCGGCGACGCCGAGGTCGGCGACGAGACGAACGTCGGGGCGGGAACGATCACCGCCAACTACGACGGCCGGCGGAAGCACCGGACGACGATCGGCGAGCGCGTCTTCCTCGGCGTGGACACGATGCTCCGCGCGCCGGTCACCGTCGGCGACGACGCGAAGACCGGTGCGGGGGCGGTCGTGACGAAGGACGTCCCACCCGGCAAGCTCGCGGTCGGCGTGCCGGCCCGGATGCGCGATCCGCGCCCCCCGAAGCCCGAACCCGAGGACGAGGCCGGCTAGGTGCTCGACATCCTCGTCATCATCTTCCTGACCCTCCTCGAGGGGTTCTTCGTGGCGGCGGAGATCGCCCTCGTGTCCATCCGTCGCAGCCGCGTCGAGCAGCTCGCGGAGGAGGGCAACCCCGGGGCCCGGCGCGTCCGCCGCCTCCTCGACGACCCCGGCCGGTTCCTCGCGGTCTCGCAGCTCGGTCTGACGGTCATCGGCTTCTTCGCATCCGCCTTCGCCGCGGTGAACCTCGCGGCCGCGTTCACGACCGTCCTCGAGGGCACGGGCATCGACCACGGCACCGCCGACGCCGCGGCGCTGATCGTCGTCACCGTGATCCTCGCCCTGTTCACGATCGTCTTCGCCGAGCTCGTCCCGAAGACGCTCGCCCTGTCCAGCCCGGAGCGATTCGCCTTCGCCCTCTCGATCCCGATCGACTTCCTCGCCCGCGTCCTCGGCCCGGTGATCGCGCTCCTGACCGGCGCGACGCGGGCGATCGCCGGGCTCTTCGGAGCGCGGGTCACCAACGAGGCGAACATCTCCGCCGAGGAGCTCCGGCTGATCGTCGAACGCGGCGGCGAGCAGGGCGTCCTCGAGGCGGAAGAGGAGCAGATGATCAACGCGGTCATCGAGCTCGGCGAGCGCCGCCTGCACGAGGTGATGGTCCCGCGGATCGCGATCGTGGGGCTGTCGGCGTCGGCGACGCTGGAGGAAGCGATCGACCGCGTCGTCGACGAGGGTCACAGCCGGATCCCGGTCTACGAGGAGACGATCGACGAGGTCGTCGGCATCCTCTACGCGAAGGACCTCCTGCCGATCCTGAAGCAGGCGTCCGGTCCTCGACCGATCCTGCGGTCCCTGCTCCGGACGCCGGTCTTCGTCCCCGAGTCCATGTCGATCGACGACCTGCTCCACGAGTTCCAGCGACGGAAGGTCCACATCGCGATCGTGCTCGACGAGTACGGCGGCACCGCCGGCCTCGTGACGATCGAGGACCTCCTGGAGGAGATCGTCGGCGAGATCCAGGACGAGTACGACACGGAGGAGCCCATGGTCGTCCGCCTCTCCGAGGACGAGGCGCGCGTCGACGGGCGGGCGGACATCGACGACCTTGCTGAGCTGTTCGACATCAACGACCTCGGCCTGGAGGACCAGGACGAGTACGACACGGTCGGCGGCTTGATCTACCACCGGATCGGCGGCGTGCCGTCACCGGGCGACGAGATCGACGTCGACGGCCTCCACCTGACCGTCGAATCGACCGACGGCCGGCGCGTCGGCAAGGTGCTGGTCGTGCGCCGACCCGGCGATCCGACCGACGAGCCGCGTCCGGACGAGGACGGCGACCGCTAGACGCGGCCCGCCGTCGCCTCAGGCGGCGATCACCGAGACGATGATCTCCTCGAGCCGGGCGCGGGCTGCCCCGTCGACGACGCCGGTCGCGTCGAGCTCCGCCAGGGCTTCGTCGCGATGGCGGCGCGCCTGATCGCGCGTGTAATCGCGGGCGCCCGTCCGCTCCAGGATCGCGACGATCTCCGCGACATTCGCCGCGGTCGGGCCGCCATCCCCGTAGAGGGCGGCAAGACGCTCGCGATCCTCCGGACCGGCGTGCTCGAACGCGTAGATCACCGGCAGCGTCTTCTTGCGCCGGGCGATGTCGGTCGCCGCCTTGCCGGTGGACTCCTTGGCGCCCCAGATCCCGAGCAGGTCGTCGTTGAGCTGGAACGCGAGGCCGAGGGCCCAACCGAACGCCCGGTACCTGGCGACGACCTCGTCGTCGTCCGTCGCGAGCAGTGCGCCGGCCTCGATCGACGCGGCGATCAGCGCCGCGGTCTTCCGGCCGATCATGTCGAAGTAGAGATCCACGGACATCAGCCCGTCGGATTCGCTCGTCGCGATATCGATGTACTGGCCCTCGCAGAGCGCGACGCAGGTCTGGTCGTAGAGGCGCATCAGCCGCAGGACCTTCGTGTCGCTGAACCCCAGGTCGCTGAGCCGATGCAGGGCCATCCGCGACAGGCTGAACAGCATGTCGCCGGTGTTGATCGCCTGGGCAACGCCGTGGAGCGCCCACACGGTGGGTCGGTGGCGGCGCTCGCGGTCGCCGTCCTCGATGTCGTCGTGGACGAGGCTGAAGTTGTGGCCGAGCTCGACCGCGGCCGCGCCAGGCAGCGCCGGTCGGTAGTCGCCCGCGATCGACGAATAGGCGAGCAGGCCGAGCAGCGGTCGCATCCGCTTGCCGGCGGGCGCGCCGGACCCGTCGAGACCGAGGTGGTACCGGATCATCTCGTACACCCCGGCGGTCGACGGATCGTGGTCGCCGACGAGGCGGAGGATCTCCTCCTCCGTGTCGGCGATGAGGGCGGCGGCCTCGAGGATGGGCTGCGTGGTGGCCATCGCCGGGCCATCCTAGCCGGTTTCGGGCAAACGTGCACCCCGCAAGTAGCCTGTTGCTGGTGCGAGATCCGGCCTGCACCCGCGCCACCGGGAGCGGCCGGGACGGGCACGAGAAGACGCCGGCACGGGGGACGCAACCGGCCGGCGTCTGAGGACCGATACGCGTGAGGCGCCGGATCGGATGAATCCGCGCCGCGGACCTGACGGTACGAGGCAGGCTTTGGTGCTACCGTCGGGATCGTGCCGATCCCGCGCCGATATTCGACCGATGCGATCGTCCTCTCGCGCTTCGACTACGGCGAGGCCGATCGGATCCTCACCCTGATCACGCCCGCCGGCGGCAAGCTGAAGGCGATCGCGAAGGGGATCCGCCGCCCGACGTCCCGGATCGGTGGCAGCCTGGAGCCCTTCGCTGAGCTCAACGTGCTGCTCGCCCGCGGCCGGACGTTCGAGGTCGTGACCCAGGTCAGCGTCGGTCACGCCTGGCTGAACCTCCGGGATTCGCTCGAAGGGGCGGCGACGGCGTGGTACCTCGCGGAGCTGGCCGACCGATCGCTCGAAGAGCGACACGCGGCGGAGCCGGTCTACGCGCTCCTCCGCCGGGCCTACGAGCTCCTCGATGCGGGGATGGCGCCGGGCCGGGTCGCCCGCTGGTACGAGATGCACCTCGCCGACGAGCTGGGCGTCCGGCCCGAGGTCGACCGCTGCGTGGAGTGCGACCGCGTCCTGGAGGCGGATGGCCGGTTCCGCTGGGTGCCGATGCTCGGCGGCGTGCTCTGCGACCGCTGTCCGGGCCCGGGTCACGACCGGACGGGGCTGAGCCTCGACGCCCTGAAGCTCCTCAAGGCGTACCAGCGCCAGGACGTCGAGGCGCTGGCCGGACTGCGGCTCGCCGCCGCGACGGAGCGCGAGGTCGAGACCGCCATGCGCACGTTCCTCGGGCATGTGCTCGAACGCGACGCCAAGTCCCTCGCGTTCCTCGACGAGATCCGTCACGAGGCCGCTCAGGTCCCGGTCGCATCGCCGAGCTGATGCCCACGATCGACCTGCGCGACATCGAGACCGAGGACGACGTGGAGGCCGTCATGGCCCTCCGGCGCGGACCGGGCCAGGATCGCTACCTCGGCTCGATGATCAGCCACTTCGAGGACGCGATCGCCGACGCCCGAGCGTGTCCCAGGATGTGGTCCGTCCACGATCGCGACTCCGGCCAGCTCGTGGGCCTCGTGTTGATCAGCGATGACATCCCGCGGGCGACGCTCGCCCACGACGATGACCTCGGGGGTCCGTACTTCCTCTGGCGGCTGCTGATCGATCGCCGCTCGCAGGGCCGCGGCTATGGCCGGGCGACGATCGATGCCGTCGCCGA
>JBPYEM010000352.1:0-7128 GCA_051985205.1 Candidatus Limnocylindrales bacterium
GGACTGACCGGCGGCGGCGCTCGACTGACCGACGGCGGCGCTGCTCGACGGATCGGCTGCGGCGAGATCGACTGACCGGCGCCGGCCGGATCGACTGACCCGGCCGCGCCCTGCGGTCGTCCGCACGGAGCGAACCCGCCGTCGTCGCTGTCCTCCGGCACGGGACACGTGACCGCGGGGCGTCGAGAGCCGTCGCGCCGGTCGCGCGGTCGCCGGGCGTGGACGCCGCCCCGGCCCGCAACCCGACGAACTTCGTCCAATCTCTTGACAAAGGGAGCCCGGAGCGGCACTTTGTCCGGCGACTGGACAAAGTCGCGACTATCGGAGGAGGACTCGCCGCCACATGGCGATGCCGCGGACGACCCAGAAAGCGACGCACCAGCAGACGCGCGTCCACAACGAGCGCCTCGTCGTCCGGACGGTCTACGACCTCGGGCCGCTGAGCCGAGCGGACGTCGCGCGACAGACCGGCCTGACCCGGACGACCGTCTCCGACGTGGTCGGTGCCCTGATCGAGGACGGCGTGGTCCGCGAGGTCGGCCGGGGCCAGTCGACCGGGGGCAAGGCCCCGATCCTCCTCGAGGTCGACCAGGACGCGCGGCTCGTGGTCGGGTTGGACCTCGGCGAGGAGCAGTTCGCGGGCTCCTTGGTCAATCTCCGTGGCCAGATCCGGCGGACCGTGGAGCTGCAGGTCGCGGGTCGGGATGGCGACGACGCCGTCCAGGTCGTCTTCAAGCTGCTGGACCAGCTCCTCGACGGCGTCAGCGCGCCGCTCCTCGGCATCGGGATCGGGACGCCAGGCCTCGTCGACAGCCGGACCGGCACGATCCGCCGCGCCGTCAACCTGGACTGGCGGGATCTGCCGCTCGGGGCGATCGTCGCCGACCGCTACGACGTCCCGGTCAATGTCGCCAATGACTCGCAGGCGGCGGCTCTCGCCGAGTACACCTACGCTGGTGAGGCCCGGGTCCCGAACCTGATCGCGATCCGGGTCGGGCGCGGCGTCGGCGCCGGGCTGGTCCTTCGCGGGGCCCTCTTCCAGGGCGATGGCTCCGGCGCGGGCGAGATCGGCCACACCGTCGTCGACTCCGACGGCGCGCGCTGCCGGTGCGGTCGAACCGGCTGCCTGGAGACCGTCGCCGGGATGCGCGCGATCGAGGGCCGCGCGGCTGCGGCGACCGGTCGCCCGACGGATCTCGCGACGATCCGCGACGCCGCCGCGATCGGCGAGGCCTGGGCGACCGAGATCGTCGACGACGCCGGCGCCGCGCTGGGCGGCGCGATCGCGGCGCTGATCGGCGCGCTCGACGTCCAGCGGATCGTGCTCCTCGGGCCGGTCACGGACCTCGGCGATCGATGGCTGCGGGCGGTGCACGACGCGGCGACGAGCCGATCGCTGGCGCTGCTTGCGGACGATGCCGAGATCAGCGTGGGACGGCCGACGACGAACGTGGTCATCCGTGGCGCCTCCGCGCTCCTCGTTGCCCGGGAGCTGGGGCTGAGCCTCGTCCGATGACCGCGGATGACGCCCTCAGGGCGCTGACCAACCGACCCTCCTCCTCCGGGGGCGATGGGCGGGTCCCGGCGACGGTGACCCGCCCGCGCCCTCTCCGTGTGGGTGTCGACATCGGCGGCAGCAAGGTCGCCGTCCTCGTCGTCGACCCATCGGACGCCGTGCTCGCCCGGTGCTCCGTGCCCGCAGCCTCGTCGGCGCCCGACGAGGCGATTGCCCAGATCGCCGGCGTCATTCGCGACGCCGTCGCCGAGGCGGGCTCCACGATCGAGGACGTCGCCGGGATCGGCCTCGGCGTCCCGGGTCGGGTGGACACCGCGACCGGCGACGTGACGTTCGCCGTGAACCTCGGCTGGCAGCACCTGCCGCTCGGCCGGCGGCTCGAAGCCGCCCTCGGAGTTCCGTGCGTCGTCGAGAACGACGTCCGGGCCGCCGCGGTCGGGCTCCACCGCGAGGCGGCCTACCGCGGTGTCGACGATCTGCTCTTCCTGGGGATCGGGACAGGGATCTCCGCGGGCGTCGTGCTCGACGGGCGGCTGCATCGCGGCGTCCGGGGCCTCGCCGGCGAGATCGGCCACGTGATCCTCGACCCCGACGGCGAGCCGTGCGCCTGCGGCCTGCGAGGCTGCTTCGAGACGATCGCGGCCGGAGCGGGGATCGCCCGGGCTGCACGCGCGGCGATCGACCGAGGCGACGCGACATCGCTCGCCGGGCTCGCCGATCCGACCGCCCTCGACGTCTTCGAGGCCGCCGGCGCCGGCGACGAGGTGGCGACGCGCCTCGTCGACCGGGCCGGAACGGCGATCGCGCGGATCGTCCACGAGCTCGTCCTCGCGTACGACGTCGAGCTCGTCGTCATCGGCGGCGGCATCAGCCGAGCCGGCGCGCCGCTCCTCGAGCGGATCACGACCGGCCTCGACCGGATCGCCGCCCCCTCGCCATTCGCCGCGGAGCTCCTCGCCGAAACGGAGATCCGTCTCGCGGGCAGCGACCAGGACATCGGCACGCGGGGCGCCATCGCCCTGCTGGATCCCGTTGTGAAGGAGGTGGTCGCACGCGAAGCCGTCGGTTGAGGGCCCGCGCGTGCGCGGGCGAGGTGCGGCCGGCCCGTGCGCCGGCTCGCCGGCGAGGACCGCAGGCGCGGCCACTCCGGCACGTTGGTCAGTGAACCAAGGAGGAGAACCCCGGTGCAACTGAAGCGAACGCTCACGTTCCTGGCGGCGACGATGCTCGTCGTCGGCTGCTCATCGTCGGCGTCGCCGTCGCCGAGCAGTCCGGCCGCCACCGCCACCGCGGCCCAGAGCGCCGCCGCGTCCGAGGCGGCCAGCCCGAGCTCCGCGGCGGCATCGCCGTCGGCGGCCGTCCTCGCGGCGGATCCGGCCGAGAAGGTCATCCCCAACGTCGAGGCGAACGCGGAGATCCACTTCTGGACCTTCTACCTCCAGGATCCGTTCGGGCCCTGGATCCAGAGCACGATCGCCCGCTTCGAGCAGACCTACCCGGGCGTCAAGGTCGACTGGGAGGATCACCAGGCGACGTTCCAGCAGGACCTCGACAACGCGTTCGCGGCGAAGAATGCCCCGGACGTCATCAACCTGTCCGTCAGCGCCGGCTGGGTCTCCGACTACGCGACGCGCGGCGTCCTTTTGCCGCTCGACGACAAGGTGCCCCAGTCCGTGAAGGACATCTACTTCCCCGGCCTGTGGAACGAGCAGCTGGTCGATGGCAAGAACTACCAGTTCCCGTGGTACCAGGGCATCAGCGTCGAGGTCCTCAACAAGGCCCTCTTCGACAAGGCGGGCGTCAGCCCGGATCAGTTCCCCAAGACGGTGGACGGGCTGCCGGCCCTGTGCGACACGATGGTCAAGAAGGCCGGCACGATCTGCGACATCCGGCTGACGGTGGATGACCTCCTCGCCCAGATGGTCTACGAGGGCAACGTCAAGGTCATCAGCGACGACGGCAAGTCGTTCACGTTCAACTCGGCCGACGGGGTCGCCTGGCTCAAGATGTACGTCGACATGGTCAAGAACAACCTGGTCGACAAGACGGTCCTGATGCAGGCCGATGACCGGGTGGGGCTGGCGTTCTTCGAGGCCGGCCAGGCGCCGTTCTACCAGACGGGCCCGAACCTCGTCCGCGACGTCAAGGCCAACAACTCGACGCTGTACGGCAATCTCGGCATGGTTCCGGCGCCGCTCGGCAAGTCCGGTGTCGCCGGCAAGGGCCTGATGAGCATCAGCGTCAAGGCGGACACGAAGTTCCCGAACGCGTCCATCGCCCTCGCCCAGTTCTTCACGAACCCGCGGGCCATGGTCGACTTCTCCAAGCAGGTCGCGATCTATCCGTCGTCGCCGTCGGCATACGACGACCCGTTCTTCACGACGCCTCCGACCGCGATCGAAGACAGCGCGCGGCCGATCGCCAAGAGCATCGTGTCGACCTACAAGGACATCGTCCCGACCGTGCCGAAGAAGAAGGACGTCAACGCGATCGTGCTCAAGCACATCCAGGACGCGCTCTTCAACGGGGTCGACCCGCAGAAGGCGCTCGACGCCGCCGTCACGGAGGCGAACGCCCTCCTGAACGGCTAGCCAACTTCCTCGTCGTCGAAGGTCACTCCCATGAAGCGGCCGGTCCGGTCCCCCAGCCGGACCGGCCGCAATGCCCACGCGGATGCATCAGGGAGCTCCGGCGCGGGCATCGGCGAGGGACCGTCAGGTCCCCAATGAGGTTGCGAACGCGGTGACGACCCGATTTCGGCCGACTCCCTACCTGTTCCTGCTCCCGGCGCTGACCCTCGTCGGGATCTTCGTCGTCTACCCGATCCTTGCGGTCGTCTACTACTCGTTCACGGACTACGACATCGTCCGGCCGCCGGTCTGGGTCGGCCTCGACAACTTCCGCCACCTGCTGGGCGATTCGTCCTTCTGGATGGCGCTGACGCACTCCCTGATCTACCTGATCGTCACGCCCGTCCTCATCGCCCTCTCGATCGGCCTCGCGATCGTCGTCAACCGCAAGCTCCGGGGGATCCACATCTACCGGGCGCTCTACTTCGTGCCGGCCGTCAGCGGCTCCATCGCGATCGGACTGGCCTGGCAGTGGCTGTTCGACCGAGCCGGACTGTTCAACAGCCTGCTGCTCTCGGCAGGGATCATCACGCGGCCGATCCAGTGGCTCGCCGAGCCCGGCCTGGTCCTGCCGATCGCGATGCTCGTCACGATCTGGGCCGGCGTCGGCTACTACTCGGTCATCTTCCTCGCGGGTCTCCAGAACATCCCCGAGGAGCTCTACGACGCGGCCCGGATCGACGGCTGCAACGATCTCCAGAAGCACCTCCACGTCTCGCTGCCGGGTCTGCGGCCGCAGATCGTCTTCGTCGCGGTGATCTCGTCCCTCGCGGCCCTGAAGGTGTTCGACGAGATCTATGTCCTGACGAACAAGACCGGTGGGATCCTGGACTCCGGCGTCACGATGGTCTTCTACCTCTGGCGCCAGGCGTTCCAGCTCCAGCACGCCGGCTACGCAGCGGCGATCGCGATCGTCCTGCTGGGCATCACCCTCGCGTTCTCGATCGTCAACGTCCGCCTGCTCGAGCGCCGGGACGGCGACGCGTGACCGCCCGGACCGAGGCCGTCGTCCTGGAGCCAGCGGCCGAAACGACGGGCCGGGTGATCCGACGGCGACGACCGCGCCAGCTGGTCCGCACCATCGGCTGGTACGTCGTGCTGAGCGCGTTTGCGTTCCTCACCGTGTTCCCGTTCCTGTGGATGCTGCTCACATCGCTCAAGGGTCCAGCGGATCAGATCACGTCGGTCCCGCCGCAGTTCATCCCGAGCGACCCGACCCTGGCGAACTACCAGAAGGTCCTGAGCGGGCTCCCGGTCGTCCAGTTCTTCCAGAACTCGATCGTCGTCTCGATCGGCGTCACGGTCCTGAACGTGCTCGTCTCGGCGATGGCCGCCTACCCGCTGGCGAAGATGCGGTTCCGCGGCCGGGAGGCGATCTTCTACCTGCTGCTCGCCACGCTGATCGTCCCCGCCCAGCTCACCTACATCCCGAGCTTCATCCTGGCGGTGAACACGTTCCACTACTACAACACGCTGCCGTCGGTGATCTTCCCGAGCCTCGCCAGCGCGTTCAACATCTTCCTGATGCGTCAGGCGTTCCGCGGCGTTCCGAACGACCTCATCGACGCCGCACGGGTCGATGGGGCGGGGGAGTGGCGGGTCTGGTGGCAGATCCTCCTTCCGATCGTCCGGCCGTCGATGGCGGCCGTCGCGATCTTCACGTTCGTGACCTCGTGGAACGACTTCCTGTGGCCGTCGCTGATGCTCCACGACCGGACGCAGATGACGCTGCCGGTCGGGCTGGCGGCGCTGCAGGGCTTCTTCTCGTCGGACTTCCGGTCGATCGCGGCGGGCGTGACGATGACGGTCGTCCCGATCCTGCTCTTCTTCATCGTCGTCCAGCGCTACTTCGTGCGCGGGCTCGCGGGAGCGGTGAAGGGCTAGGTGACCGCGGGGCCGAGGGGCATCGACCTTCGCGAGCGCCTGCTCCTGTCGTTCGAGGGGGCGAGGCTCACCGCTGCGGTCGCCGAGGCAATCGCGGCTCGGGCGGCCGGCGTCACGCTGTACCGGCACCTGAACATCGGGACGGCGCCGGAGGTCCGCGTCCTCACCGACGAGCTCCAGGCCGCGGCCGCCCGCATCGGTCGACCGGTGATGCTCGTGGGGGCCGACCACGAGACCGGCCAGCTGCACGCCCTCGGCGACGACGCGACGCCGTTCCCGGGCGCGATGGCCCTCGGCGCGATCGACGACGCCGACCTGACCGGGCGGGTCGGGGCGGCGATCGGGGCCGAGCTGCGCGGGCTCGGGATCAACGTCGCCTTCGGGCCGGTTTGCGACCTCGCGACCAACCCGACGAATCCCGTCGTCGGCATCCGGTCGTTCGGTGCCGAGCCCGCGGCGGTCGGTCGCCACGCGGCCGCGATGGTCCGCGGTCTCCAATCGGCCGGCGTCGCGGCGACGGTGAAGCACTTCCCGGGCCACGGCGACCCAGGGGCGGATTCACACCTCGGCCTGCCGGTGGTCGAGCGGACCGCCGACGAGCTCCGCGAGCGTGAGCTCGAGCCGTTCGCCGCGGCGATCGACGCCGGTGCCCGGCTCGCGATGGCCGGTCATCTCGCCGTCCCGGCGCTGACCGGCAGCCGCGACGTGCCCGCGACGCTGGCGCCGCAGCTGCTCCGGACGCTCCTGCGCGGCGACCTGGGGTTCGGTGGCGTGACCGTCAGCGACGCGCTCGACATGGGGGCGATCGCGGGTGGCAACGGCACGGGCGTCGACGTGGCCACCGTCCTGGACGCCGGCACGGACCTGCTCCTCTGCGGGCCGGATCAGGCCGCGCGGGCTCGCGTCGAGGCCGCGCTCGACGCGGCGATCGCGGGAGGTCGGGGCCGCTCGCGGGACGCGGAAGCGTCGATCGCCCGGCTCGCGGACCTCCGGGCATGGCTCGCGGGGTTCGAGCCGCCATCGCCGTCCGTGGTCGGCGGCGAGACGCACCGCGAGCTCGCGGCGGAGGTCGCGCGACGCTCGATCACGCTGATCCGC
>JBPYEM010000353.1:0-2433 GCA_051985205.1 Candidatus Limnocylindrales bacterium
GGCGGTCCGGACCGCCTCCGCGAAGATCTCGACGGCCTCGCTGATCTCGGCCGCCGTCGCGTCCAGCGGCGGGATCCAGCGGACGACCTGCCCGCTCATCCCACAGGTCAGGACGAGCAGCCCGAGATCCGCAGCCCGCGCGATCACGGCCTTCGCGAGCGGCCCATCCGGTTCGGCCGTTTCGCGATCCTTCACGAACTCCACGCCGATCATCAACCCGCGACCGCGGACGTCGCCGATTCGTGGCTCTTCGGCGGCGACACGCTCGAGGCCCACCATCAGCTCGTCGCCGCGGGTCGCCGCGTTCGCGATGAGCGCCTCGTCCGCGATCGTCTCGAGCACAGCGATCGCCGCAGCGCACGCCACCGGGTTGCCCCCATACGTGGAGCCATGGGCGCTCTTGCCCCACTGCTCCATCCGCGTCCGCGAGGTCGCGATCGCTGACAGGGGAAGACCATTCGCAATCGCCTTGGCGATCACGACGACGTCGGGCACGATCCCGGCCGCCTCGAAGCCCCACATCCGGCCCGTCCGGCCGTAGCCCGTCTGGACCTCGTCGGCGATCAGCAGGATCCCGTGCTCGTCACAGAGCCGCCGCAGCGCCACGAGGAACGACTCCGGCGCCGGCTGATAGCCGCCTTCGCCCATGACGGGCTCGATCACGATCGACGCCACCAGGCTCGGCGCGATGACGGTCCGGAAAAGCGCGTCCAGCGCCTCGAGGGACGCGGCGGACGCCGCCTCCGGATCGCCGGCGAAGGCCGGATACGTGGCCGGGTACGGAACGATGTGGACGCCCGGAAGCAGCGGCTCGTAGCCGGTCCGATAGTTCAGGTTGGACGACGTGATGCTGGTCGCGCCGAACGTCCGGCCGTGGAAGCCGCCCTGGAAGGCGACGATGCCGGGTCGACCGGTGACGCGGCGGGCGAGCTTCAGCGCGCCGTCGATCGCTTCCGACCCGGAGTTGAGGAACATCACGCTATCGATCGGGTCCGGCAGCGCTGCAGCGAGCAGGTCGCTCAATCGGACCACCGGCTCGCTGTAGCCCATCGCCCCGGTCGGTCCGATCAGCCGGTCTGCCTGGGCATGGATCGCCGCCGTGACGCGGGGGTGATGATGGCCGAGGGCGGTGACCGCGATCCCATTGGCGAAGTCAAGATAGGCGCGGCCGTCCGTGTCGTAGAGCCGGTGACCCTCGCCGCGGCTCCAGCTTCGCTCGAAATACCGGCCCAGGACGGGCGTCAGGTGCGCCGCGTGCGCCGCGAGGTCTGGGGAGATCGGGGAGGACACCGCCGGAGTATAGAAAAGCGCCCGGGCCGTCAGCCCGGGCGCGTCGTCGCTGGGTGGGTTCGCCGCCGCTGTCTGGGAGCCGTCTGGCCTCCCGACCACGCCGCGCGATCAGCCCCCGCGCTGCTCCTTCTGCATCTTCGTGCCGCAGCAGCACGTGAAGTCCGTCATCTGCGGCATCTTCGCCGGATCCCCGTGGTGCAGAAGCCGGATCTCGCAGCCGCAGTTCGGGCAGACCCAATCGTCGCCTTCCTGCATCTGCATCCGGCCCGAGGCCGCCGTCTGCTGCATCGTCATGTGGGGGCTCCTTCCCGCGGGGGTCCTCACCGATGGTGGCGCCTCGAGGGTGTCGATCGGACCCGCGGGACCGTCCTCGGGTTGCAGGAGGCTGTCAGCCTCCGGCGGTCAACGGTTGCGGCGCCAGACCGCCACGTTCAGGGCCGCCGCGAAGGTCACCCAGGCGAGGTACGGGACGAGAAGGGCGCCAGCGGCGGGCGCGATCCGGCCGAACGTCACGGTGGTCGCGGCAATCGCGATCCACAGAACGAGGATGTCGGCAACGGCGAGGCCGATCTCGTGCTCCACGAAGAAGATCCACGACCAACCGAAGTTGAGGGCAAGCTGGAGGCCGAACAGGCCGATCGCAAACCGCTGCTCGTCGGCCGCTCCCGGCGCCCGCACGACGCGAACGAGGGCCAGGCCCATCGATGCGTACAGGGTCGTCCAGACCGGTCCGAAGACGCCGTCCGGCGGGTTCCAGCTGGGCCGGTCGAGGCTCCGATACCAGGTCCGGATGGCGGGAGCGGTCAACGCGCCACTGACCGCGCCGACTGCGAGCGGCGTCGCGCCGATCGCGAGATCCACGGCGCGCCGCCTCAGCCCATCGGAACCGGCAGCGGCCAGGACGGCAGCCAGTGATCGCACCTCACGAGGATGACACGGGTCCGGCGATGCCGCCGGGGCGGTCCCGGTCGCGTCGAGCCCCGCTAGCATTCGGCCATGGTCGACTTCGCCCTGACCGACGAGAACCGGCTCGTTCGCGGGGCCGCGCGCGCCTTCGCCGAGGCGGAGATCGTGCCGAACATCCGGCGTTGGGACGAGGACGGCGGGTTCCCCCGCGAGCTCTTCGGGAAGCTTGCGGAGCAG
>JBPYEM010000354.1:0-2214 GCA_051985205.1 Candidatus Limnocylindrales bacterium
CTTCGAGCTCGTCCAGTCGATCCGTCGTCGGGTCCAGGACACCTACGAGGACGATACGCTGATCGAGGCGATCGCCGTCGAGCTGGAGCGGGAGCACGGATTCGTCTTCGTATCGGACGAGAAGCTCACCGCTGCCGTGAACGTCTCGTCCGAGGACGGCGAGAACTTCCTCGCCGAGATCGACCGCGGCGATGAGGACGACCACGAGGACGACCACGAGGACGACCACGAGGACGACGACGAGGACGACGACGAGGACGACGACGAGGACGACGCCCGAGGCGCGGACTACCGCTCGATCGTCGCGGACTTCGATCCATCGGGAGGGAGTGGCCGCCCCAACTGACCCGGCGGCCGCGCAGCGCCGGCCGGGTCGTCCGGGCCGGCGCCGGTGTCAGCGGCTGAAGAGGATCTCGACCACGTCCCCGTCGCGGACCCGGTAGGTCTTGCCCTCGGAGCGGAGCTTGCCGGCCTTCTTCGCCTCGGCCAGAGAGCCGAGGGTCAGCAGGTCCTCGTACGCGACCGTCTCGGCGCGGATGAAGCCCCTCGCGAGGTCCGTGTGGATGGCGCCGGCGGCGTCGACCGCATTGGACCCGTCGCGGATCGGCCAGGCGCGGACCTCGTCCGGACCGGCCGTGAGGAACGAGATCAGGCCGAGCAGCCGATAGCTGAGGGCGATGACCCGGTCGAGGCCGGACTCGTCGATCCCGAGCTCTTGCATGAAGACGCCCGCCTCGTCGGGCTCGAGCTCGCCGAGCTCCATCTCGATCTTCGCCGAGAGCGAGTCGACGAGCGCGTGCCGATGGTCGTATCCGGCGGCGAGCTCCCCGACGCGGTCACCCGCGGCGGCGAGGTCGCCTTCGCCGACGTTCAGGAGGATCAGGACCGGCTTCTGGGTCAGGAAGCGGAAGCCGCGGATCGCCTTCTCTTCCTCTGGCTCGAGGGCGACGTCGCGGATCGGCGAGCCAGCCTCCAGGGCCGCCTTGAGCCGGACGAGGATCGCCTCCTCCCGCTCGTTCGACTCTCGCTCCGCGGGCGTGCCGTGCCGTCCGCTCGTCTTGAGCCGCTCGAGCCGGCGGTCCACGAGGGCGAGGTCGGCGAGGAGGAACTCCGTGTCCAGCCGGTTGATGTCGCGAGCGGGATCGACCGATCCTTCCGGATGCGGATTCGACGGATCCTCGAACGCGCGGACGACGTGGAGCAGTGCGTCGCTGTCCCGGAGCCGCGCGAGGTGCTCGGCCGGCAGGTCCTCGGTGCCGACGTGGCCCTCGCTCGATGCCGGCGGTGCCGGCAGGTCGACGTACGTGACGTCGGCCTGGACGATCTTCTTCGGCTTGAAGATCTCGGCGAGGCGATCGAGCCGGTCGTCGGGGACCTTCACGACGCCGACGTGGACCTCCATCCCGCCGAAGCCGCCCGTCTCGGCGTGGCCGCGGGTCAGCGTGTTGAACACGGTTGTCTTGCCGGACCCCGCGAGCCCGACGATCGCGATCTGCATCGCCGGGATGCTACCGGCTAGTACCCGGCGGTGGGGTCGACGACGTTCAGCAGCGGCTCGCCGGAGGCGTATCGCCGGAGGTTCTCGCAGAAGAGCTCGACGCTGCGATCGAGGACCCGGCCGCTGGACCACGAGGTGTGCGGCGTCACGATGACGTTCGGCAGGTCGTAGAAGGGCGACGTCGGCGGCAGAGGCTCGTCGCGGAACGTGTCCAGGACCGCGCCACCGATCTTGCCGTCCCGCAGCGCGTTCAGCAGGGCCCGATCGTCGACGAGGGCGCCGCGGGCGATGTTGATCAGCCAGGCCGATGACTTCATCGCGGCGAGGGCATCGGCGTCGATCATGTTCTGCGTCTCGGGCGTGAGCGGGGCGGCGAGGACGACGAAGTCCGAGTCGGCGAGCAGCTCCGGCAGCAACTCCGGCCCGCCCACCCGGTCGAGCATCACCTCACCGAAGGACCGCGACTCCTCGTCCGTGGCGCTCGCGCGAGCGCCCTCGTCGGCCCGTCGCCGGACGGCGACGACGCGGCAACCGAACGCGGTCGCGAGCGCCCCGACCGCGCGGCCGATCGATCCGAGCCCCACGATCCCCACGGTCACGTCGCGGAGCTCGACGCCCTCGAGCGGCTGCCAGGTTCGTTCCCGCTGCAGCTCCAGCAGGCCCGGGAGCCGGCGGGAGACCGCGAGGATCATCATCACGACGTACTCGGCGATCGG
>JBPYEM010000355.1:0-3741 GCA_051985205.1 Candidatus Limnocylindrales bacterium
CAGGACGCGATGGATCGCCTTGTGTGCGGCGGAGCCCCGGGCGCCGGCCAGCGACACGGGATCGTCCGCGTCGCGCCAGCCGCCCACCGCGTGGCGCCAACCGCGGCTCCGGGCCTCCTTCTCGCGCGGCATCCGGAGCCAGGTGACGATCCCGCCGACGACCGCGCCCAGCGTCGAGTCGACCATGTCGGCGATCGTGTCGCGGTACGTCAGGTCCTGGCCGGTCTGGCCCGCCTTCAGTGAGACGTACTCCAGGATCTCCCAGGTGCTCTCGCCCGAGATCGACGTGCCCGTGCCCGCGAGCGCGGCCAGCCACGGGTCGTCCGTCCGCGTCGCGTACAACGCCCCCGCGACCGCGGCCACGATCGCCCCGTTCAGGAAGTGGACGACGTCGTCGAGGTGCGCGTCGTCGTACAGGCCGAGGGCGTTGCCGACGGCGTCGATCAGGAGGGGGAGGGCGACGGCGAGGTCCAGACCGCGCGGATAGCGGCCCCGGTTCGGCAGGATCCGCCAGAGCGTCGGGACGACGAACAGCCCCGCGGTGTAGCCGATGGCCCGCGGTCGGATCCACTTGCCCTTGAACCGCTTGGAGTCCGCGTTCACGAAGCCGTCGACGGCGCAGGCGATCGTGACGCCCTTCGCGGCGACGATCGCGGCTTCGAGGGCCCGATCGAACCACGGCGGCGGGACGAACGCGAGCCGCCATGGCGGTGGCTCCGGCTGCGCCGTCTCGTCGGCCGAGCGCTGGGTCCGTGGCGTCGGCGCCGCCTGGTCAGATGACGTCATCGGCCGGTTGTAGCGGACGCGCCGTGACGACGAGACCGACCGTCGGACGCGAGACGTTGCAGATGGTGTGCGGGCTCGCCTTGATCGTGGTCGCTCACATTGCATGTACCTGACAATCCACAGCTCCTGTGGACGAATGCCCGGATCGCCGTTGGGTCGACACGCGCGGCTGCCAGATCGGCCTAGCGGAAGAGGTCGAAGGACTCGGGCATGAGCGCGTCGCCGATGGAACCGTCGCCCAGGAGCGGCGCCGAGCCACGGACGATCGCGACGGGACGCCCTGCCGTCTTGCCGAAGGCCAGCTCGGCGGCGGACGCGATCTCGTCGGCCGACGCCCGGATCGTCGAGCGCATCACCCGGCCGTCGGCGTCCTCGCGACCACGGAGATCCTCGATCGGGATCAGCCCGGACACACCGATCGCGACGTCCGTGATGCCCCAGCGCCAGGGCCGTCCGAACGAGTCCGAGACGATGACGGGGACATCCGTCCCGAACCGATCCCGGATCGCCGTTCGGAGCGCCCGCGCGGACGCGTCCGGGTCGCGCGGCAGGAGGGTCACGATGCTCCCGCTCGCCGGGCCGACGTTCGAGGCGTCGACGCCACCGTTCGCGCAGATGAACCCGTGCGGCGTCTCCGTGATCAGCACGCCGTGCTCCATCCGGACGATCCGCCGCGCTTCGCGAAGGACGACCTCGATCTGGCGCGGGTCCCGGTCGAACTGTTCGGCAAACGCGATGGCCTCCGGCCGGGGCTCGACGGCCTCGAGGTCGACGATCGCGCCCTCGGCTTTCGAGACGACCTTCTGGGTTACGACGAGGACGTCGTCCTCTCGGAGGGGCAGGACGCCGGGCGTCCCGTCGATCGCGTCGCCGATCAACCGGCCGAGGTCGTCGCCCGGTTCGACCTCCGGGATGCCGGCAAGGGCGATCGCCTCGACGTGGCCGCCGCCATTGCTGCCCTGATCACCCGACGGCGACCCAACGGTGGCGTCAGGCGACATCGATCGCCCGGAGCGTCGTCTCGGCGAGGAGCAGGTCTTCGGGTGTGTCGAGGTCGAGCCGGAGCGGACCGTCGAGCTCGACGAGCTCCGCGCCTGCCTCGCGGGCGGCGCCGGCATGGGCCGCGCGGCTGTCGCCGCCGAAGCAGGTGTCGATGGCGTCCGGCGGTGCGAGGAGCAGCGCGTTCGTCCCCCGGCCGTGCCGGTCGGGGACGATCGCGACCAGTGGCCGACGCGTGCCGTCGAGCGTGGCCAGGACGTCGTCGACGGCGTCGGTCGTCACCTCGGGCAGGTCCATCGGAAGGATCAGCACCGCGTCCGCCCCGCCCGCGACGGCTTCTTCGCGGCCGAGATCGATGCCCCGGTTCAGGCCCGTCTCCCGCTGCCGGATCGGTCGCGCCCCGAGCTCCATGGCGACGTGGCGGACGGCGTCGTCCGGCGTGACGACCAGGGTCTCCGCGATCCGTGCGCTGCCGCTCGTCGCCGCGATCGTCGCCCGCAGGAGGCGGACCGTGAGGTCGAGACGCTCCTCGGCGTCGAGCACCTCGCCGAGCCGCGATTTCGCGCCGGCCAGCGTGCCGACAGGAACGATCGCCACCACGCGATCCGTGGAGCGGGGATTGGGCATTGCGGGATCGTAGGGGAGAACCGCGAGCGGCGGCGGGGAGCGTCCGGCTCCCCCGGCGGGGAGCGTCCGGCTCCCCCGGCGGAGACCGTCAGTCTCAGGCGGCGCGCGGGTCAGGTCCGGGCGGCAAGCGGCTCCAGGCGGACGTGGGGCACGACCTCGTCGACGAACCGTGCCATCTCGCGCTCGTTCTCGAACGCGACCGGGATGTGCGACACGCCGCGATCGACGAGTCCTTCGATCGCCGCGATGACGTCGACTGCCGTCGGTCCCGCCACGCCGAACTCCTGGCCCGGATAGAAGCTGTGGGTGAGCGTGCCCTCGAACGTCGACGGATCGTCCGGCATGGACACCGCCAGCTCGGCGACGAGGGTGATGTCCTCGAACGGCCGGCCGATCTCGGCGCAGGCGGCCGCCAGCCGCTCGTAGGCGAGCTGGTAGTTCGGGCCCCACGGCCCGTCCCACGCCCACCAGTCGGCATGACGGGCGACGACCTTGAGCGCCTTCGGCCCGTTCGTCCCCACGAGGATCGGGATCGGCGTCTCCGGCCGGACCGTCACGGCTCCCCGCAGGTGGTACCACTCGCCCTCGAACGTCCCGGGCGCGTCGGCGGTGCCGGCCCACAGCGCCCGGATCAGCTCGATCGCCTCGGCAAGCTGGGCGACGCGCGTCCCACCGCTCGGGTAGTCATAGTCGAAGGCGCGGTACTCCTCCTCGAGCCAGCCCGCCCCGAGGCCGAGGATGAAACGGCCGCCCGTGTAGGTCTGGAGCGTCGCCGCCATCGCGCCGAGGAGACCCGGGTTGCGATAGCTCTGGCTCAGGACGAGGTGGCCGACCCGGTAGCGCGGGCAGAGTGGCGCCAGGTAGACGGCCCGCGTCCAGCCCTCGGCGAAGGGCTCCCGGTCGCTCTGCAGGTGGTCCGAGATCCAGACGGTCGAGAAGACCGGCGGCAACGCGTCGAGAGCGTCGCGCATCCGGAACGGCCAGTCCGCCGGCGACCAGTCGCTGGCGGGTGTGCCATGCAGCCCGAGATCGGTCATGCGGGGACGGTACTCCGACCGGACGTCGGCACGCGCCCGGTCACAGCAGCCCGACGGCGGCCGCGATGGCGACGACACCGAAGGTGAGCAGCACCGCGCCCGACAGCCGGTTGATCCAGACGAGGACGACGGGGGTCAGCCGCGACCGGACGCGAGCGACGACCGCCGTCAGAACGACCCACCACGCGCCGGAGCCCAGGAATACGCCGAGCGTCAGGAGCGCGGCGTCGGCGGCCGTCCGTCCGGCGAGGCCGACGGCCGCGAAGATCCCGGCGAACGACAGGATCGTCAT
>JBPYEM010000356.1:0-3539 GCA_051985205.1 Candidatus Limnocylindrales bacterium
CCTCGGCGCGTCGCGGAAGTCGACGCTCGGCAAGGTGCTCGACCTGCCAGCCGACCAGCGAATCGAAGCGACACTCGCCACGACCGTGCTGGGGATCGCCGCCGGCGTCGACATCGTCCGCGTCCACGACGTCCGGCCGAACGTCCGCGCCGCGCGGATGGCCGACGCCGTCGTCCGTGGCAATTGGTCGCCGCGGACCGTGAGCCCGGGATGACCGACCGCATCGTCCTCCACGACATTCGCGTCGACGGACGTCACGGCGTCTCCGACGAGGAGCGTGCCTCCCCGCAGCCGTTCGCGGTCGACGTCGAGCTGGTCCGCGACCTCCGTGACGCGGGCACGACCGACGACCTCGAGCGAACGGTCGACTACCGGGCCGTCGACGCGATCGTCCGCGACGTCGTCGGGACGCGGTCGTTCCACCTGATCGAGGCGATCGCGGAGACGATCGCGGCCGAGGTCCTCGCGATCGCCGCCGTCGAGTCCGTGACGGTCCGGGTCCGGAAGCCGGCCGTCCAGCTCGGCGGGCCGCTCGCGGATGCCTCCGTCGAGATCACCCGCCGCGCGACGGACCCGGGCCGAGCCTCCGCTTAGCCGAGACCCGCGGGCCGCACCCCGAGCGTGACCTGGACGGTGACCGTCTGTCCGCTCCGCAGGATCGTCAACGTCACCGTGTCGCCGGGCGAGAACTGCGACAGCACCGCGTCGAGCGGATGCAGCGCGTCGACCGTGACGTCGTTGATCTTCGTGATGATGTCGCCGTCCTTGACGCCGGCCTTCGCCGCCGGCCCGCCGGAGACGACGGCCGGATCGTTCGTGGTCGTGTCGGGCTGGACCCACGCGCCCTCGCCGACCGGCAGGCTGGATTCCTTCTTCACCTGCGCGTCGATCTGGACGAAATGGATGCCGATGTACGGCCGCTGGAGCTGCTGCCCGGCGACCGCCTGCCGCATCAGCGGCCGGGCGATGTTGATCGGGATGGAGAAGCCGATCCCGCTGGCATCCTTCGCGATCGCCGTGTTCACGCCGATCACCGCGCCGGGTGCATCGAGGAGCGGCCCGCCGCTGTTGCCGGGGTTGATGGCAGCGTCGGTCTGGATCCGGCGACCGGTCGCCGAGACGATGCCGCTGGTGACGGTGTTGGAGAAGGTCCCGAGCGGGCTGCCGATCGCGACCACGAGCTCGCCGACCTTCAACCCGTCGGAGTCGCCGACCGTGGCCGTTGACAGGCCCGTGGCCTCGACCTTCACGATCGCGAGGTCGGTCAGCGTGTCGACGCCGTAGATCTTGCCGGCGTATTTCGTCCCGTCCTTGAGCTCGACGGTGAGGCTGTTCGCCCCGGCGACGACGTGGCGGTTCGTGAGGATCCAGCCGTTCGCGTCGAAGATGATCCCGGAGCCGATCCCCTCGGTCTGCTGCGGGAGAACGCTGTTCGGGTCCACGCCCTGCTCGAAGATCCGGACGACGGACGGGCCGGCTTTCGTCGCGACGTCGATGATCGCGGACGATTCGTCGAGCTTGACGGGCTGGACCGCGGACGTCGCGCTCGGGTTACCCGCAGCGGCGGCGGGCGTCGGCGGACGATCGAGCGCGCCGCTGGCTCGCAGCGCAAGGAGCGTCCCGCCGGATGCAAGGACGGCGGCGACAAGGGCGGCGGCGAGGACCGTTCCGAGGCCGGCTCCGCCGCGTCGGACCTCAGCCGGCGCGACGGGCCGGGTCGGCGTCGCGGTCTCGAACCATCGCTCCGGGGTGGAGGTCGGTGTCGCCGCCGAGCCGGTGGCGCTCCAACGGCCACCGGCCCAATCCGTCCGAGGCTGCGGGCTGGGCGAGAACGACGCCGGTTCGGTCGGGCGGCCGTACTGGGGGGCCGCCGATGCCGCGAACGGTGCGCTGGGACCGGCCGGGACCGCAGAGCCGGGGCTGGGGGCCTGCCACGACGAGGTGTCGTGGGGCTCGGTCTCGTCCCGAGGATCAGAGGAGTTGTCGGTCATGTCGTGCGTGGGATTCCAATGTGGCGGTCGCGCCGGCGACCCGCCGGCGCCGAGAACGGGGCGTCCGTGTCCCTCTCAGCCTGAGGCCCGGCCGTTCAGGCTCGGGCTCCCGCTCGGTGAAGAATCCACCATCTTCCCGATCGGCGCCGGCCCGTCGGACGAAGGGGCCGCGACCGGCGCCTGGCCCGCGGCCGGAGCAGCGGGACCGCTGACCGGGCCATCTCCGGCCGGCCGGCGAGGATCCGCCGGCAGATCCACGGTGAACGTCGTCCCGGCACCGACCTGGCTGGAGACCTCGACCGAGCCGTAGTGCATGTCGACGATCGAGCGGACGATCGCCAGTCCCAGGCCGCTGCCGCTGCCCCGCGCCTCGTTCGCGATCGATCCGCGATAGAAGCGGTCGAAGACGTGCGGCAGCTCCGATGGCTGGATCCCGACACCGGTGTCGCGGACCTCGATCCGGGCCCCGTCCGCAGTGGGGGTCACCTGCACGGTCAGCTGCCCGCCGCGCTCCGTGAACTTGATCGCGTTGCCGACGAGGTTCGTCACCACCTGGCCGATCCGCTGCGGGTCGTGCCGGATCCGGATCGGCGCCTCCGGCATCGCGAGCTCCAGGGAGAGGCCGCGCCGGTGCGCCGCGGGCCGCGCCTGCTCCACGGCGGATTCGACCGCGACGCGCAGGTCGTCCGGCCGGAGGTCGAGGAGGACGAGGCCGCTGTCCAGCTTCGAGAGCTCGAGGAGGTTCTGAGCGAGCCAGTCCAGTCGCTCCAGCTGGACACGGCTGTTCCGCAGGAACTCTTCCCGCGCCCGCGGGTCGTCGCCGGCCCGGTCCGTCAGGAGCTCGTTGAACGTCAGCAGGGCCGCGATCGGCGTTCGCAGCTCATGCGAGACGTCGGCCAGGAAGTCGCGGCTCCGATCGCGATCCCGTCGGATCCGCTCGACGCTCTCCTCGACCTGGTCTGCCATCGCGTTGAACTGGGTCGCGAGCTCCGCGACCTCGGACGACGCGGCGTGGATGTCGGCGGTCGAGACGCGCTCGCCGAGCTTGCCCTCCGCCAGTGCCCGGGACGCTTCCGTGAGCCGCCGGAGCGGCGTCGTCACCCGGAGCGCCATCGCCGCGGCCACGATCACCGCGATCCCGAGCGCCAGGGCCCCGACCGCGGCGCTGACGGTCGCGACGTTCTCGATCGCTGTCTGGCGGAACGTGTACGGGTTGGACAGCTGGACCTGGATCGCCCAGTTGAAGCCGCTCGAGCTGGCCTGCCAGAGGAGCGGATCGGCCGCGAGGACCTCCTGGGTCAGGCCGGCTCGGCCGGTCGGCTGCACGTCGACGTGGAAGGTCCCGCCGATCGCCGGCACGAAGCCGCCGGTGTCGCCGCTGCTCGGCGAGAGCCGGCCCACCACGACCTCGACGTCAGCCTCCGCGAGCTCGTCCGCCATCAGGCGGCGGTACGGGTCGGATTGGAGGGCGTTCGCGAAACGCTGGTTGATGTGGTTCGAGGCGTCGACGACCGGTGACGCGCCCATCAGCGACGCGACGCCGTCGAC
>JBPYEM010000357.1:0-3249 GCA_051985205.1 Candidatus Limnocylindrales bacterium
GAACAACACCGGGAGCGGCGGAAGCAACCCCGAATGGCCGGGCCTGATCGTGTTCGGGATCCCGCTCTACGTGATGCTGATCGGCCTGCTGAACGCCCAGTACACGCTCACCGGCTTCGACGCGTCCGCCCACATGTCGGAGGAGACGCACGACGCCCACACGTCCGCGCCGCGCGGCATCGTCTTCTCGGTCGTCGTGTCCGTGATCATGGGGTTCATCCTCCTGACGGCGATGAACATCGGGATCACGCCGGACAAGGTCTTCCCGGCCGCTGATGGAACGGCCAACGGTGCGGCCGGCTACCAGCACGCGCTGGATTCCGCGGCGGCTCTCTCGAACGCCGGACCGCCCGTCACGGTCTGGATCGACGCCGTTGGCCAGACGGGCGGGCTGATCGTCCTCCTGCTGGTGATCGGCGCCCAGTTCTACTGCGGGATGTCGTCGGTGACGGCGAACTCGCGGATGATCTACGCGTTCTCGCGTGATGGCGCGGTGCCCGGTTCGAGCTTCTGGCATCGGATCAACCCGCGGACGCGAACCCCAACCAACTCGATCTGGCTCGCTGCCGTGGGGGCGTTCATCCTCGCGCTTCCGTACCTGTACAGCTCCGTCGCCTACGCGGCGGTGACGTCGATCGCCGTCATCGGCCTCTACGTTGCGTACATCGCGCCGGTCTTCCTGCGGCTCCGGGCCGGATCGAAGTTCGAGAACGGCCCGTGGACGCTGGGCCGCTGGAGCCGGCCGGTCGGGATCATCGGCACGATCTGGGTGGTCTTCATCTCGATCCTGTTCATGCTCCCGCAGGCGCAGCCGATCAACATCAACACGTTCAACTACGCGCCGATCGCGTTCATCGTCGTCCTCGGCGGGGCTGCGGTCTGGTGGGTCGTCTCCGCCAAGAACTGGTTCCGCGGGCCGAAGGTCCAGGGCTCGCCGGAGGAGCTTGCCGCGATCGAGCGCGAGCTCGAGCTGGCCGAAGCCTAGGCACCGTCCTCCGCGCGAACTGACGAACGCCCGGCCACCGGCCGGGCGTTCCGATTCGTCGCGGTCTGCGGCGTCAGCCGGAGCGCCGCCTAGTAGAGCATCGTCGTGCCGGTCGGGAAGGTGAAGTCGAACGCCATCGGTGGCAGCGGAGCGTCCGGCAGGTACTGGGTCACGATCGCGTCGCGCGTCACGGACCCGCCGATCGACTCCTCCAACCGGAGGATCACGCCATCGACGCGATCGACGGCGATCCGGATCCGGAAGTCCGGCCGATCCGCGGCCATCTCGATCGTCCGCGGATGGTCGCACTCGACGACGACGGCTTCGCGGCCCGACACATCGACGAGCCCCGTGACCCGGCAAGCGCCGGTGGTGAGCACGTTCTGGCAGTACCCCGCGGGGTGGATGAAGGTCTCCGGCAGCGTCTCCATCGGCAGCGGCGTCAGGGGCTTGTAGACCCGCGAGCCGCCCGGCAGGTCGCGGCCCTCGTCGCCGGCGACCCCGACCAGCGTCCGCCGAACCGGCCGCTGGGTACCCAGCTTGTGACTGCTGCTGTAGGTCCGGACCATCTCGCCGTCGGAGATCCAGATGTCGTAGTCCCCGCGCGGCCCATGGCCGGGGACGCTCGTCGTCACCTTCGCGTCGCGTGGGTGGCGGAGGATGACGTCGCTGAGGACGAGATGCTCGCCGTCTGCGGTGAACGACCGCTCCTCGATCTGCATCCGGACGCGCTCGAAGCGAAGCTCCGCGTCGCGCATGAACGTGAAGAGCGTCGGCAGGTCCGGCAGGACGTCGACCGGGAGCGCGACGAGCTCGGGCCGGCGCCGGCGGTCGGCGGGGACGGGCAGGAGGTCGGCCGCGCCGGACCAGCGGGAGGGGGTCGTCATCGCGGGCGATTGTACGGGTCGACGCGTGCGCGGCGCGTCCGGTGCGGCGGGCGGCGAGGCGGCCGGAGCCGGCGATCAGCCGCCGGCGGGGCCACCGTCGAGGCCGGGCTCCGTCATCCCCGCCGGATCGAGGATCTCGTCCAGCCGGTCGGCCGCGACGCCGCGCTCGATCGCGAGCTCGCGGATCGTCCGGCCGCTCTTCAACGCCTCCTTGGCGAGTGCCGCAGCGGCGTCGTAGCCGATCTCCGGAGCAAGCGCCGTCGCGAGCATCAGGCCCCGCTCGACGAGCGCGGGTCCGCGCTCCGTCGCGACGATCCCGGTGATGCAACGGTCCGCGACGTTGCGCGCGGCCGCGGCGAGGAGCCGGATCGACTCCAGGAGGGCGACCGCGGTCACGGGGAGCATCACGTTCAGCTCGAGCAGCGAGCCGGTCTGGCCGAACGCCACGGTCGTGTCGTTGCCGAGGACCCGCGCGACGACCATCGTCAGGCTCTCGATGATGACCGGGTTCACCTTGCCGGGCATGATCGACGAGCCCGGCTGCGTCTCGGGCAGGGCAATCTCCGCGAGGCCGGCGCGCGGGCCCATGCCCATCAGCCGCAGGTCGGCGCCGATCTTCCACAAGCTCAATGCGATCGACCGGATCGCGCCGTGCGCGGCGATCGCGACGTCCAGCGTCGACTGGGCATGAAAGTGGTTCGGTGCCTCGCGCACCGTCAGGCCTGTCAGCTCCGAGAGGCGACGCGTCGCCCCGGCGGCGTAGTCCGGATGGGCGTTGATCCCGGTGCCCACCGCGGTCCCGCCGAGCGGCACGACCGCCAGCTCGTCGACGGCGCTCCGCGCCCGGCGGACCGACTCCTCGACCTGGCCCGCGTAGCCACGGAACTCCTGGCCGAGGCGGATCGGCGTTGCATCCTGGAGATGCGTCCGGCCGGTCTTGACCACCGGCCAGAGCTCGTCCGCCTTGCCGTCCAGCGCGGCCCGAAGGGTCTCCAGGGCCGGGATCAGCTCCTCCTGGATCGCCATCGCCGCCGAGAGCTGCAGGGCGGTCGGGATGACGTCGTTGGACGACTGGCACTTGTTGACGTGGTCGTTCGGGTGGACCTTCGCTCCGTCGAGCCGGGCCGACGCCAGGTGGGCGACGACCTCGTTCATGTTGGTGTTCGTCGAGGTGCCGGAGCCGGTCTGGTAGACGTCGATCGGGAAGTGCTGGTCGTAGTCCCCGGCGGCGACGTCCGCTGCGGCGGCGGCGATCCCTCCGGCGAGCCGACTGTCGATCAGCCCGAGACGTTCGTTCGTCTCCGCGGCCGCCCGCTTGACCAGGGCGAGCGCCCGGATGAACTCCCGCGGGAAGCGCTGGCCGGAGATCGGGAAGTT
>JBPYEM010000358.1:0-3234 GCA_051985205.1 Candidatus Limnocylindrales bacterium
GTGACGATCTCGCCCAGGGAATGGTCCCAGCCATGCTCGCGGGTGACTGCGAGCCGCGCCGTCCGATCGGCGTACGAGCCCTCGACCGGGAAAGTGAGCGGGTCGGCATGCTCCCAGTAGGGGGAGATCAGGCGGAGCTCGCCAGGCTCGACATCCTCGCTCTCGAACGTCTGGGCGACCGGGTGGACCTCGGTGATGTAGAACCGTCCGCCGGGTCGGACGAAGTGGGCGACCACCCTGGCCCACGCGGCGATGTCGGGCAGCCACCCGAGCACGCCGCGCGACGTGTAGACGAGGTCGAAGTCGCCCTTCAGCACCGAGGGCAGGTCGTCGAGGTTCGACCGGACGAACCGCGCTTCGGGGAACCCGATCTCCGCGGCCACCCGTCCGGCGAGGTCGATGGCAGCGGCGCTGAAGTCGGCGCCCGTCACCCGCGCGCCGAGTCGCGCCCATGACAGCGTGTCGATGCCGAAATGGCACTGGAGGTGGAGCAGCTCCAGCCCCTCGACCGGCCCGATCTCGGCGAGCTCGTAGTCGCGGAGGCGGATCCCGCCGCGCTTGAACCCGTCGAGGTCATAGAACTCCGAGGTCTCGTGGATCCGCGTCCACTCGTCCCAGAGCGCCCGGTTCTCGAGCAGGGCGGTGTCGCGGTCGACCGGCGCTTCGTCGGTCATCTCGGCCTCAGAGGGACCACGCGAAGAGGACGTCGGCCGACCGATCGGCGTCCCGGGCGAAGGCGACGATGTCGCCGGCAAGCTTCCGGATCCAAGGCTTCTCCTCCCGTGGCAGCTCGCCGAGCTCCTCCTCGATCAGGTCGATCCAACGGCCGGCGACGCCGTCGACGTCGTGATCCGGGAGGCGGGCGATGGCGTCGATCCAGGCCGGGTCGACCCGCTCGATCACCCGCTCCGTCTCGGCCGGGGGCCCGTCCAGCTCCCGGCGGGCATCGAGGAAATCCGACGGTTCGTCGCCACCGGTCGCGCCGCGGATCGCTTCCGAGAAGAGGTCCAGCCACGTCGGGTCGAGGCCGCCGCCCAGCGAGAGGTGAGCGTCGAACCGTCCGTGATCGTCGAGACCGGCCCAGTCGTCGACCGACAGGGCGAGCAGGATCGACCGCTCATCGCCCGCGACGAGATCCATGAGCGCCATCGACGTCCCCTCGCGCGATCGTCAGCCGCGGTAACCGGCGTCCCGCAGGAGCTGCGGCAGCTCCGTCGGCGAGCCGGCAACGCGGAACCCCGCCGCCTCCAGCGCCGCGACCTTGGACGCCGCAGTCCCCGCACCGCCGGAGATGATCGCGCCCGCATGGCCCATCCGCTTGCCCTCCGGCGCCGTCCGCCCCGCGATGAACGCGGCCTTGGGGACGTCCTTCAGGTGTTCCGCGGCCCAGGCAGCCGCAGTCTCCTCGGCGGCGCCGCCGATCTCGCCGATCAGGACGACCGCCTCCGTCTCCGGATCCGCAGCGAAGAGCTGCAGGACGTCGAGGAACGTCGTCCCGATGATCGGGTCGCCGCCGATCCCGACGCACGTCGACTGGCCCAGCCCCGCGTCCGTCATCGCCTGGACTGCCTCGTACGTAAGCGTGCCGGACCGCGACACGACGCCGACCCGGCCCTCCTGATGGATCGATCCGGGGATGATCCCGACCTTGGCCTTGCCGGGCGACGTGGCCCCCGGGCAGTTCGGGCCGATCAGTCGCGCCCCGGCGGCTTCGACCAGCGCAACGACCGGGATCATGTCGAGCGCCGGGATGCCCTCGGTGATGCAGAAGATCGTCCTGACGCCCGCCGCGGCCGCTTCGGCGATCGAGTCCGGCGCGCCCGCGGCCGGGACGAAGATGCAGGACGTGTCCGCGCCGGTCTCCCGGACGGCATCGGCAACCGTGTCGAAGACGGGGACGCGGCCGTCGAGGGCCGTCTGGCCGCCCTTGCCCGGCGTCATGCCGGCGACGACATTCGTGCCGTACTCGAGCATGGCCGCCCCGTGGAAGGAGCCCTCGCGGCCGGTCAGGCCATGGACGACGACGCGGCTCGACCGATCGATCAGGATGCTCACGCGGCCGCGCCCTTCGAGGCGGCGACGGCCCTCGCCGCGGCCTCGTCCAGGGTCGCGGCCGTCTCGAACCGCGCCTCGCGGAGCAGGACCGCCGCCTCGGCCGCGTTCGTGCCGACGATCCGGACCACCATCGGCACGTCGCGAGCCTGCTGCGAGCGGGCTTCGATGAGACCTCGCGCCACCTCGTCGCCACGGGTGATCCCGCCGAAGATGTTCACCAGGATCGCGTTCACCTTCCGGTCGGCGAGGATCAGTTGCATCGCGTGAGCGACCTTGTCGGCGCGGGCGCCGCCGCCGATGTCCAGGAAGTTCGCCGGCGCGCCGCCGGCCCGCTTGACCAGGTCCATCGTCGTCATCGCGAGGCCGGCGCCGTTGACCATGCAGCCGATCGTGCCGTCGAGCTTGATGAAGGTCAGGCCCGCCTCGCGCGCCTCGCGGTCCTCGGGCGCCTCCTCGTCGGGGTCGCGCAGATCCTCGAGCCCGGGATGACGCGCCAGCGCCGAGTCGTCGAGGGTGATCTTGGCGTCAAGGCATTGGAGTCGCTCGGCCACGGTGCCGTCGGCGGCGCGCTCGCGAACGATGGCCAGCGGGTTGATCTCGACGAGGTCCGCGTCGTTGGCGAGCATCGTCCGGACGAGCCCCGTTGCGATCGCGACGAGCTCCTTCAGGTGCGCCCCGAGGCCCAGGCGGAAGGCCATCTCGCGGCCCTTGAACGGGAGGAAGCCGGCCAGTGGGTGGGCCGGGATCGTGACGATCGCCTCCGGCCGCTCGGCTGCGACCGCCTCGATCTCGACGCCGCCCTCCGCGGAGCCCATCACGATGACCCGTCGCCGGCCGCGGTCGAGGACCGCCGACAGGTAGAACTCCTTCGCGATGTCCGCGGCCGGCCCGACGAGGACCTTCCGCACCGGGATGCCCTTGATCTGGAGCGCGAGGATGTCGCGGGCGACGGCCTCGGCCTCGTCCGCGGAGCCCGCGAGCTTCACGCCACCGGCCTTCCCGCGGCCGCCGACGAGGACCTGCGCCTTGACGACGACCTTGTCGCCCGGAGGCGCCTCGGCAAGGAACCGCTCCGCCGCGGCTCGCGCCTCTGCCGCGGTCTGGGCGACGGCCCACGGGGGGACCGGCAGCCCCTGGGCGACGAGGAGCGACTTGGCGTCGGCTTCCTGGATCTTCACG
>JBPYEM010000359.1:0-5334 GCA_051985205.1 Candidatus Limnocylindrales bacterium
CCGCGCCGCTTGCCTTGCCGACCGCCCCGCCGACTGCACCGCTCGCCTTGTCGACGGCGCCCTCGACCGCATCCTCGACCAGGTCGGCGACACGCCCAGTGAGGCCCTGCTGGTCGGGCGATCCGGCGGGCTCACGCGGAGCCGAAGCATCAGGCATGCCCCGATTCTTCATCGGCGCGCCGATCGGCGCCACCGGCGATCTTCCGGCCCGGCGTGATGCAGGCGTGTCGGGCGTGCGGCGACGGCTGTGCTCCGTTCCTCAGGTCGACGGCAGGAACGCGACGCAACAGGTGCGCTCCCGTGGCTGCGCGACGGGCTCGAGGTCGGCGTCGGGGAACCGCTCCTCGACGGCCGACAGCATCGCGAGGTTCAACGAACAGGTCAGGTCGCGGTGGGCCGCGGCGAGCCGGTCGAACGGACAGTTCCGGAGCCGGACCGAGCCGTCAGCCTCCTCGGCCGGTTCGTAACCGTTCTCGGCCAGCGTCGCGACAAGCCCCTCCCGATCGCCCCGCGTGTCGTGAGCGACGGCGGCGGCGATCGCCTCGCCTCGGGCGCGGGCCAGCTCGACCGCGCGATGGCGGGCCTCCGCCGACGGTTCGACGGCTTCCGCGAGGAGGTCGGCGAGGGCGTCGTAGCGGCGGGGCGGCAGGGAGACGCTGATCTCCGCCTCGAGAGGGCGTCGGTAGAACTTCGCGGGGCGACCTGCGCCCGGCCCGGTGCGCCCGCTGCGGCGTCGATAGACCGCTTCGAGCAAGCCCGCGCCGACGAGGCGATCCAGGTGGAACGCGGCGAGCGGCCGGCCGATCCCGACACCGGCAGCGGCGGCGTCGCGATCGACGGCATCGGGTTGCGCCGCGACGAAGTCGTAGAGGCTCCGCCGGACGGGGTCGGCGAGCGGCGCGAGGCGCGCCAGGGCTTCCTCACTCATCGCTGCACTCTATCGCACAGCTGGATTGGCGAAAGACTTGACGGATCGGACATGACTGACTAAAGATAGCACGTGTTAGCGATAGAGAACGGAGGTCTCGTGGCTCAGCCCTCTCGGCCCACCCGCGCGGTTCCCGGCCTCACGAAGGTCGGTGGCGCGACGATCCTGTTCGGCTTCGTCTTCGACCTGTCCGAGCACTCGTTTGCCCCAGTCGGAGCGGGCTTCACGCCGGGTGAGCACGCGGCCCACCTCGTCGTCCTCATCGGCATGGTCATGGGGCTCGCCGGCATCGTCGCCGACGGGCTCCGCCACCCTGGCCGTCCCCATCGGCCGGAAAGGAGCCCCCGCAATGCCGTTCGGTGACTTCGTCAACCAGATCCCGCCGATCGGATTCCTCGCGATCCACATCGTCCTGTTCGTGATCGGCGCCTACTTCGCGTGGCGATCGTTCGGCGCGGGCGCGACCCTGCTCGGCAGTGCGTTCTCGCTGTTCGCCCTGGCCGAGATCAGCTACATGACGTACCACCTCGACTGGACCGTGTTCCTGTTCGCCCACACGATCAGCGAGGTCCTGGACCTGATCGCGTTCGTCCTGGTCTTCGTCGCCGCGACGCGGACGATCCTCGATCGGGACTCGGTCGCCGCTCGGGCATGACCGCCAGTCGAGCGAAGGGGGCGCGGGCGCGATCCCGCGCCCTCGCCGCCGTGGCGGCGCTGGGCCTCATCCTCGCGGCCTGCAGCGGAAGCGGTGGCGCGGGCGGCTCCCCGGTCGCGACGACGACCGTCGACCTGCCGCAGTCGTACAAGTTCGCGCCGTCGGCGATCACGGTCGCCAATGGCGCGACGGTCACGTGGACGAACCACGACAACTTCACCCATAGCGTCCAGTTCCTGGACGGGGGCCTGCCGGGGGATCCCCGGGTCATGAAGCCCGGCGAGACGGTCACGTTCACCTTCGACAAGGCGGGCACCTTCTCGTACCAGTGCTCCTTCCACCCGCAGAACATGAAGGGCTCGGTGACGGTCACCGGCTGACCGGGAACCGGCTGACCGGGATCGGCTGACCGGTCACCGGGTGACCGGTAACCGACGACGACCGGACAGGCCGACTGGCCGAACCCACGACGACCGCCGCCCCCGGCTTCGAGCCGGGGGCGTCGACATGTCTCACGCGGTCAATCGGCCCGCGCGACCGATCCATCGCGCGCAACCGCGCGGTGCCGGCGGCCGGTGGTCGGCACGATCCGGCGCGATGATGGTCCGGCCATGCGCCCGAGCCTGAGGATCCTCGAGCCCGACCTGATCGACCGGATCGTCGATGAGGCAAAGCGGGTCCTCGGGTCGCACGGAATGGAGATCCGCGGCCCGGTCCTGCGCCGGCGGCTGATGGATGCCGGCCTGCCGCAGCGCGCCGACGGCCGCATCCTGTTCCCCCGCGACGTCGTCGAGGAGGCACTCCGCGTCGCCCCATCGTCGTTCCGGCTGTTCGACCGCGCCGGCGAGGAGTGCGCGAACCTCGGCGACGACCGGGTCCACTTCATTCCCGGATCGTCCGGACTGAAGGTCCTCGACCACCGGACCGGCGAGGCCCGTCTGGCCCGCAGCCAGGACTTCGCCGAATACATCCGCCTCGGCGACGGGCTGGCAAACATCCCGTACCTCGCCACGGCGTTCTCGACGAGCGACATCGAACCGCAGGTCTCCGACGCCTGGCGGCTCTACCTCGCGATGACCAACTCCGCGAAGCCGGTCGTGTCGGGCGCGTTCACGGAGCACGGCGTGCCGCGGATGACCGAGATGATGTGCCTGTTCCGGGACGGCATCGCGGACCTCCGGACGCGACCGATGGCGATCTTCACGATCACGGCCACCGGCAACTTCCGGTACAGCGAGGACTCCTCCCAGAACCTGATCGACTGCGTGGAGGCCGGCATCCCGGTCGAGATCGTGCCCGTGACGCTGATGGGCCTCATCGCCCCGGTGACCCTCGTGGGAGCGACGGTCTTCCACACGATCGACGTCCTCGCCGGCATCACGATGGCCCAGATCGTTCGGCCGGGGGCGCCGGTCCTGTTCGGTGGGGCGCCCGCGACGTTCCACATGAAGATCGCCTCGTCGCCGATGGCGGCCATCGAGGCGCTCCAGCTCGACGTCGCCTATGTCGAGGTCGCGAAGTCGCTGGGGCTGCCGACGCAGTCGTACATGGCCCTCTCCGACGCGAAGACCCTCGACGCGCAGGCGGGCGCGGAGACGTTCGGATCCGCGCTGCTGGCGGCGCTCGCCGGCGTCAACAGCGTCAGTGGCCCGGGCATGCTCGACTTCCTGCTCGTCTTCTCGCTGCCGAAGCTCGTCTACGACGACGCGATGGTCGGCCAGGTGCTCCATTTCGTCCGGTCCGTTCGGGAGCTGGAGGACCTGCCGGTGTCCGAGCTGATCGACCAGCTGATGGCGGACCAGCACCTGATCATGGCGCCGCACACCCTCGAGCACTGGCCGGAGGAGCTGCTCCTGCCGTCGACGCTCATCGACCGCGACAACCGTGAAGCGTGGACGAGGGCCGGCGCAAGAGAGATCGACGGACGAGCGCGCGACGAGGTCGAGAGGCGACTCGCCCGCTACCGCCAGCTGACGACCGATCCCGCGATCGATGCGGAGCTCCAGCGGATCCTGCGCTCCGGGCTCGTCGACCAGACGCAGCTTCCTCTCGTCCCGCCGGCGCCCGAACCGGTCCCGGCGGACGGCGATGATGGGCCGCGACGGCGACCGAACCGGCGGCGCGCTGCCCGCTGATCGTCGGCCGGCGCCGAGCCCTTCGGCGCACGATCATCCGCGCCCCAGGCGCAGCTCCGCCGGAAGGCCGAAGAACCGGCCGAACTCGTCCGCCCGCGTCGCGAGGGCGTCGCATTCGTCCCGCGTCAGGTCGGCGAGGAGCGTCACGGTCACCGTGACCTGCCGTGGGCCGATCGCTCGCCGCCAGCCGCCCACGACGAGCCCGTCCCGAACGACGATGTGGGCACCGAGGACGTCGGCGACGTTGCGGGCCTTCGGCAGGGACGCGTCGTAGATCGGCGAGTAGTCGGCGTAGGAGCCGAGGTATTCGTCGTAGTTCGACAGGAGCTGCACGTGCGGCGACGGCAGAGGCGCCCCGTCGAAGCCGTCCGGCGTCGCGACGTACTCCAGCTCGCCGATCGTTCGGCGACGGAGGCCGGACCCGGCCAGCTCGATCCCGTGCCGGACATCGGTCATCGTCAGGCCGGACCACCACGCCATGTCCTTGACGAGCGCCGGACCGTGGCTCGCGAAGTACCGGATCGTGAGATCGCGGAGCGCGTCCTCGCGCCGGCGCGGCGCGCTCGGGGGAATTCGGTCGTCGACGAGCATGAACGGGATCTGCCTGCCACGCCGCGGGCCATTGCAGATGACCGCCTCGAGCTCCGCGTGCATCCCGAGCAGGATCGTCATCAGGTTGTCGGAGACGTCGAACCCGGCCGCGGCGAACCGATCGCGGAGCTCGTCGCGGGTCAGCGCGCGGCCGCCGGCCATCGCCTCGCGCACCGTCGCGGTCGCGCGATCGAAGTCGTCGTCGGTCACGCCGAGCCGTCGCTGGAGCGTGCCGTTGAGACGGTGGACGCGCTCACCGGTGAGGGCCTCGATCCAGCGCAGCTCGTCCGGAGCGAGGAAGTGCCAGGTTGGCCGCAACGCGTGGGTCCGGACGATCTCGCCCCGATCGAACGCGGCGCCGACGTCGTCTGCGGTCGTCCCGACGGGCAGTCGCTGGCCGACGGCCCAGAACGCGCCCGGGACGTCCTGCGATTGGACGGCCCCGAACCACCGGACGACGTCGACCGGAGCGGTCAGCGGCGGGAGCGACGGGTCCGGTACGAGACGGGAGCTCCGGAGCCGGGCGTGGGCGATCGCCACGTTCGTCATGACGCGAGCATAGGCGCGGCGGACGTCAGGACCGGGCAGGTACCGCGGTCGTACGATCCCCGGATGAGTGGCTGGAGCGTCGAAGGCGGGCTCGATGAGGTCGTCAATGCGACCATCGAGCACGGCCGGCGGATCCACAACATGGAGGCGAGGCGAGACCAGGTCGTCGCCGCGCTGCATGCCCCGCGCGCGGGCGCCGGCGAGGCAGCCGGGGCGTGACCAGGCGGGCGGTCACGTATGCGTCGTACCTCGGACTGGAGCAGCTCCTCTCCGCCCAGACCCCGCTGTCGCGCGGGAACGATGGCCGGCCTGAGCACGACGAGCTGCTCTTCATCGTCATCCACCAGGTCTACGAGCTCTGGTTCAAGCAGCTGATCCACGAGCTCACGGCGATCCAGCGGACCCTCGAGGCCGGTGACACGGACCGCACCCTGCACCTGCTCAACCGCGTCCTGAAGATCCTCAAGACGCTGGTC
>JBPYEM010000360.1:0-9287 GCA_051985205.1 Candidatus Limnocylindrales bacterium
CCGGATCGAGGTCGGGCATCGACAGCTGGAGGACCGGGATGTCGGCGGCCGGGTACATCGCCTTGAGCGGCACCCAGGCGCCATGGTCTAGGCCGCGCGTCGGCCGCTCGAGCACTGGCTCCGTGTCCGGCATGAGGGACCGAACCCGGTCCGCAAGGGACGGCGCGCCAGGCGCGTCGTAGCGCAGCCGGTAGTAGTGCTCCGGGAAGCCGTAGAAGTCGTACACGAGCGGAACGGGCTGCGTGGCGCTGATCGCCATCGGCGCGGTCTGCCAATGGGCGCTGACGATCAGGATCGAGCTCGGGCGCGGGAGGTCGGCGGCCCATCCCCCGAGCTCGCCCATCCACACGGGATCCTCGAGAAGTGGCGGCGCGCCGTGGCCGAGGTAGATCGCCGGCATCGGGCCGGCCGGGGCGTTGCCGGTTCCGGCGGTGGCCGGGGTCCTTGCGGGTGTCGCGGGTCCGTCGTCGATCATGGGTTCCTCGCTGCACGGCCGAGCGTAGCGAAGATCGCGCGGCCGCAACCGATCCACCGCGAATCGGGTTACGGTCGATCGATGACGATCCTTGCCTCAGTCCAGCCGCGACCACTCGATGAGGCCGGACTTGCCGCCGGCGTCGCCGAGCTCGCGGCTCGCGACGCGGACCTCGGCGGAATCGTCGAGCGTCATGGCTTGCCGCCCCTGTGGGATCGACCGGCCGGGTTCGAGACGCTCGTCGCGATCGTCCTCGAGCAGCAGGTGTCCCTGCGATCCGGGGCCGCGGCGCTGGCCCGGCTGAAGCTCGCGGCCGGCGAGGTGATGCCCGCGGCCGTCGCCTCGCTCGGCGAGGACGGCGCCCGGGCTGCAGGCCTCACCCGCCAGAAGGCTCGATATGTTGTCGGCCTGGCGCAGGCATCGCTCGACGGAACGTTCGACGCCGACGAGATCGCGGCGGCGGAGGACGACATGGCACGCGCACACCTGGTCCGTCTGGTCGGTGTGGGCCGCTGGACGGCCGACATCTACCTCCTGATGGCGCTCGGCCGGCCGGACGTCTGGCCAGTCGGCGATCTGGCGCTCGCGACGGCGATGCGACGAGCCAAGCGTCTCGACTCGGTCCCGACGGGCGAGGAAGGGGCGCGGATCGCTGCCGCGTGGCAGCCGTGGCGCGCAGTCGCCGCCCGGATCCTCTGGCACGCCTACCTGGCCGGCGAACGCTGAGCCACCGCGCCTTCGGCGGCGGCGTCGCGCCAGCCCGTCCCGACCAGGCGAAACGCCCGTGTTACGGATCGAACCCGGCGACCGGCTCCCGCTTCGATGTTGTCGTCGGTAGCCTCCGCGGCGCGATGCCTCGCCGTGAACGGGACGAGGTCGTCCGCGGCTTGGCCGCGGTCAAGGACGAAAGACGATGAGGTGAACGGGGTGATCCGTCGCACGCGTCCGCTCGAGGACGTCGCCCGACTCACGGGAAGCTCCGTCGCGCAGCTCCGCGAGTGGTGCGCCACGGGTCTCCTGTCGTGCGACCGCGTGGACGGCAGATGGGCGCTCCCCGATACGGAGATTTCGGCGGCGTACTCGCTTGCCGCGGTCGGACCGCGCCTGGCGACCGAAGGGCTGCCCAGTGGTGCGCATCTGCTGGCCGTCGCCTTCCCCGATCATGCGACTGCGAGTCGCGCCCTCGATGCGATCCGGAGCGAGACCGGCGTGCGGCCGCGAGATGTCGAGCTGGCCCCGATGTCGATTGACGGCCTGCAGATGGTCCTCGTCGCGGGCCGGATCCCGACGAAACACCGCGCCGCGATCGAGGCGATCGTCCGCCAGACCGGTGGGCGCGTCGTCGACGGCGCGCCGACCTTGATCTCGGCGATGGCCGAGGACGAGGCGGAACGGCTGGAGGGCTACGGGGCCTGACGCGGACGCTTTCCTCGCGAATGAGCCGCGACGCGGGGACGGCGACCGTCCGACCCAGCGGCGCGTTCGGCTTCCGCGCGATTTCTGGGTATCCTCCCGCCACGTCGGTCGGAACGGCGACCGCCAACGAGGGACGGTGTGGAGACGAGTCAAGCGCTCCGTCAGACCTCCGACGCGCTGCTGCGTGACCTGGAGGTCCTCACGACGATCGAGGAGGAGAAACGCAGCCTGACGCCCGGTGATCCGCGGCTGGTCGAGCTGGCCGGCCGGATCCAGGAGATCGCCGAGCGCATCCTGTCCGGCACGGTCCGGCAGCACCAGCTGAGCCAGGTCGTCAACGTCCAGGTCGAGCAGAACGCCGCGGGAGCACCCACCGCGCCTATCGAGGCGACCGCCCGCCCGCTCACGGCCGTGCTCGCGGAGTGGCGCGACGCGGAACGACGCCTCGAGGCCGCGGAGCCGGACTCCGCCGACGCGGCGGAGGCGCGGGCCCTGAGCGATGCCCTCCGCGAGGAGTACCGTCGCGCCTACGACGCAGCCCGCCGCAGCTGAATCACGCCGCGGCTCGTCGAGGTCGTCTGCCGGCGACCTCGACGCACGTCATCCGGATGTCAGGTTCGGGTCAGCGCCATCGACCTCACGCCCCAGCAGCACGAACGCCTGACCGTCACGGGGCGGTGCTGGCGGCTCCCGACGGGGCGGGTCCGCCGAAGCCACCCCGGCCGCCGAAGACGCCGAGGTCGCCGATGATGATCCGCGTCGCGGTCACGCTGCCGTCCGGATTCGCCGTTCCCATGACGGTGACGGTCTCGCCCGCGGTCAGGTCGGAGACCGCCTTGGTCGCGGCGGAGACCTGCGTGACGGCCGTCGTCGGCGTCAAAAGGATGATCCGCTGCCCTCCGGCAGCCGTTGTCAGCGTCATCTGATCGGCCGAGACCGAACCGACGGTCCCCGCAGCGCCGCCGCCGACACCGCCCGCGCCGCGCGGCCGGCCCGACGCGTTGGGCCCGAAGGCCTGTCCACCACCCCCACCCTGGCCATCGCCTCCGGTCGTCGCCTTTGCCGCCGTCGCGTTGGCCACGACGAACCCGCCGGCGAACGCCACGACGGCGAGGAGGACGGCGCCGGCGACCGGCAGCCACGGTCGACGGGGACGGGCTGCGACGCGGGGCAGGGGCGCCGGCGCGCTACCCGACGCGAATGGAGCCGGCTGGTTGAAGGGGTCGGTCATCGGTGGATCTCCTGGAGTTGGTGGGCCGGAGTCCCGGCCCGCTGGCTGGATGGAGCTACTCGGTTCGGAGGGCGACGATCGGTTGCAGTCGAGCGGCGCGACGCGCGGGATAGAGGCCAAAGACGAGCCCGACGGCGGCGCTGACGCCGATCGCGAGGACGAGGGCGCCCGGGCTGACGGTGGCCTGGACGGGCGTGAGCCGGGCGATGGCGACCGATACGAGGATGCCCAGGACGGCGCCCGCGATCCCGCCGAGGGTCGTCAGGAACACCGCCTCGATGAGGAACTGGCCGAGGATGTCCGACCGACGCGCCCCGACCGCCTTGCGGAGCCCGATCTCGCGGGTCCGTTCCGTCACCGAGACGAGCATGGTGTTCATGATCCCGATCCCGCCGACGAGCAGGCTGATGCTCCCGATGGCGGCGAGGAGGATCGTGAAGGTCGACGAGGCGGAGGTTGCTGCCGCGAGCAGGTCCTGCTGGGTCTGGACGGTGAAGTCGGCCTGGGTGGGATCGCTGACGTGGTGCGTCCCGAGCAGGACCTGTGTCGCCTCGAGCTGCGCGTTCGACATGGTCGACTGGTTGGTCGCGCTGATCGCAATCGTCGTGACGTTCGTGCGGCCGAAGATCCGCTGGGCGGCCGTCGAGACCGGCACGACGACCTGGTCGTCCTGGTTGAAGAACCCGCCGGCCGTTCCCTTCTGGGCGAAGACGCCGACCACCTGAAGACGCACGGTTCGGACCGGCGCGTTTCGACCGGCGGTGAAATTGAGGTTCAGATACTGGCCGACCGGTTCGCCGCCATTGAACAGGTCGGCGGCGGTCGTCGCCCCGATGACCGCGACGGAGGCGCTGGACGCGACGTCGGCGTCCGTGAAGAACGCCCCGTCGGCGATGGTCCAGTTGCGGACGGCCAGATAGGACGGGGTCGTCCCGGTCACCTGGGTGTTCGTGTTGGAGCCACCGACGATGACCTGGGCGCGGCCGGTGAGCTCCGGCTCGATCGCCGCGGCGTCCGGGACCGCGCCTGAGGCCTGGAGGGCGGTGACGGCGTCGAGCGTCAGGGTCGTCGCGCCACCGCCCGCCCCACGCACGATCCCCGCCGTCTGGCCGCCCGGGGTCACGAGGACCAGGTTCGTCCCGAGGCCTTGCAGCGTGTTGGAGATCGCGGCGGAGGCGCCCTCGCCGACCGACACCATGCCGATGACCGCCGCGACGCCGACCAGGATGCCGAGGATCGTCAGCGCGGCTCGAAGCTTGTTCGCGGCCGTCGCGACGAACGCCGTCCGGAGCGTTTCGGAGATCGGCATCAGCCGTTCGCTCCGGGCGCCAGCGCCCTTCGCCCGACGAGGGCCGATGCGGTCGCCTCCCCCGAGCGGATCACGGCGGTCCGTTCATCGAGCACGATCCGACCGTCGAGGAGGTGGATCTGGCGATCCGCCATGTCGGCGATCCGGGGGTCGTGCGTCACGATGATCACCGTTCGGCCGGTCTCGTTGAGCCGGGTGAACAGCTGCATGATCCCAGCGCCCGTCGCGGAATCGAGGCTGCCGGTCGGCTCGTCCGCGAGGAGGATCGCGGGGCTTGTCACGAGTGCTCGCGCGATCGCGACGCGTTGCTGCTCGCCTCCTGACAGCTGGTTGGGTCGATGCGTCGCCCGTGCTTCCAGGCCCACGGCTCTGAGTGCCGCAAGCGCCTTCTTCCGCCGGTCCCGGTCGCCGCGGTAGGCGAGCGGCAGCGCGACGTTGTCCACGGCTGCCGTTCGGGCGAGCAGGTTCCACTGCTGGAAGACGAACCCCACGAGTCGGTTCCGCACCGTCGCCAGCGCATCGTCCCCGAGTCGCGAGACGTCGACGCCGGCGAGCACGTACTGGCCGCGATCCGGGACGTCGAGACAGCCGAGGATGTTCATCAACGTGCTCTTCCCGGAGCCCGAGGGTCCGACGATCGCGACGAATTCGCCGCGTCGGATCACGACATCGACACCGCGCAACGCAAAGACGGCGGTCGAACCGGCGGTGCCCAGGGAGCCATCCGCGCTCCCGTAGCGTTTCGTGATCCCACGCATCGCGACGAGGGGTGCCAGGCGATCGGACTGCGGGGCGATGGTTCGCAATCCCGCCGGAGCCGTGACGGGCGCAGCTGCGGTCGTGGGTGCAGCCTCGGTTCGCGGTCGCAGGGGACTCTCAGCCGCCACCGAAGCCGCCCGGGAAGATCCGGCCGCCGCCTCCGCCAGGACCACCACGGTTCGTGGTCGTCGATTGGAGGCTCTCGACGACGATCTGGCCGGCGGAGAGCCCGGTCAGGATCTGGGTCTGCGTGCCGTTGCTGATCCCGACCGTGACCGGAACGTTCGACTGGCTCTTCCCGTCGGCGCCCAGCACGGCGACCACCTGTTGGCCACCGACCGTCTTGACCGCGAGGCTCGGCACGAGGACCGCGCCGTCCGATCGGCTGGTCACGACCGCTGCGGTCGCGCTCATCCCGACGAGGAGGCCCGGGGTCGCACCATCGACGCAGACGGTCACGCCGTAGCTCGTGACGCCGGAGATCTGTGTCCCGACGACGCTCAGCTCACAGACCTTGCCAACCGCCGTCTCGCTGCCGAGCGCGGCCGCCGTGATCGTTGCGGCCTGACCCAGCTTCAGCTTGGCGATGTCGGTCTCCGAAGCCTCGCCCGCAATCTGCAGGCTGCTGAGGTCCATCACCTCGATCTGTCCGGTCGTGCTCGAGCTCGAGCTCGACGACGACGAGCCGGTCGAGATTGCCTGGCCGACGGCCACATTCACCGCCGTGACCGTGCCGTCGATCGGGGCGCTCAGCGTCGTCCCACCCTGCTGGAGGTTCGTCAGCGCGAGCTGCGCCGAGGCCACCGCTGCCTGGTCGGACGTGATCTGGGCCGAGGTCGCAGGAGCGACCTTCAGGTCGTAGTTGTGGCGAGCCGAGGTCACGCCGAGGCTCGCGGAGCTGACCTGGTTCTGGGCCTGGTGGAGCGACAACGTCGCCTTGAGTCGAGCGGAGCTCAGCGCCGCCGACGCCTGCGTCACCGCGGAGGCGTCCTTCGCAAGCTGCGGGTCGCCGCTCGGCAGCGTCTTCTCGTCGGACGCCAGGGCTGCCTTCGCGGCCGCGAGGTCGGCAGTGGCCTGGGCGACGGACAGGCGGTTCTGGGCGATGGTGTCCGACAGGGATTGCCTGGCGCTCGTGAGCTGCAGCTGAGCCTGACTGACGGAGTCGCGGGCGGATGCACGCGTCTCCGCGTTGGGTCCAGCCCGGTCGAGCGCGAGCTTCGCCCTGGCGGCGTCGAGGTTCGCCTGGGCGGTCTGGATCTGGACCGCAATCGTCGAGTCGTCGATCGTCGCGAGGGTCTCGCCCTTGGTGACCTTGTCGCCGACCGCGACGTTCACCGCGGTGACGGTCCCGGACGAGCCGAACGTCAGCTCCTTGACGGTGCGCGACGCCACCGACCCGGAGAGGCTCACGCTGCTCACGATCGTGCCCGTCGAGGCGGTCGCCGTCACGAGCCCGACTGGCGTCGCCGCGAACGGGTTGAGGAACCAGATGACTGCCGCAGCGGCGACGACCAACACCAGGGGAACGAGGAGCCATCGTCGGGCCCGGCGCCAGCGGCTGACGGCTGGAGGGGCCATGGTCTCGTCGAAGTTCAGCTCGTCGAGCCAGGTTCCCGGGGTTGCGGCAACGTTCGGTGCCGAGACGGTCGGATCGGGGACAGGCTCAGTCACTGCCATCGACCGGACGGTCGATCGGGCGGCTGAGATCATCCTGAGAGCCGGCCGTGATCGACTCGACGGCTGACGGCGGCGCGGCGCTGCGGGACGACGACGAACGAGGCGGCTCGCGTCGTGGGATCAGGATCGCCGCGGCCACGCCCGCGACGACGCAGGCGACCGCACCCACGACGATCGCGGCCTCGAGCGACACCCCCGCCACGAGGGCGCCGGCGAGTGTCGTGCCGATCGGGTAGCCGATGAAGCTGAAGCCCATCGAGACCGCGAAGGCCCGGCCCATCCAGGCCGGGTCGGTCCGCCGCTGACGGATCGTGAACAACCCGATGTCCATCGGCCCGTTCAGGAGCCCACTCAGCGCCAGCGCGCCGGCGACGAGGGCCAGACCCAGCGCCGCGGTTCCCGCGTCGGCGCCGGCGAGCAGCACGAGGTCCGCGACGGCGATCCCGCCCATCGGCAGGACGAGGAGGTCCCATTCCCGACCCCGGCTGTCGATCCGGCCGGAGATCAGCGCGGCGACCATCCCGGCGACGCCCGATCCGGCGAACACGAGGCCGACCGCGACCTCCGGCGCGTGGAGCCGGTCCAGGACGATCAGCGGGACGACGATCGTCACCATCCCGCCGGAGAGATTCAGCAGTGAGATCGAGACGCCGAGACCGCGGAGGGTCGCGTTCCCGAACGTGTACCGGACGCCCGCCCACGCGTCGGCCAGCAGCCGCCCGGTCGACGAGCTGCTCGTATCCGGGTCCGGCGCACCGATCATCGAGACGGCCGCCGCGCCATAGACGAGCCCGATGAGGATCAGGGTGACTGCGCCGCCGAACGCCGAGACGAGCGCTGCGGCGGCAGGCGGGCCGATGATCGTCGCGACGACGTAGCCGTTGGAATCGATCGCGTTCGCCCGCTCCCAGAGCCGCTCCGGCACGAGCAGCGGGAACAGGCTCCGAAGCCCGGTCGTGGAGAGGATGGCGGTCAGCGAGCTGACGATCGTGATCGCGAGCAGGACCGGCACCGGCAGGGCATGGGCGAGGGCCAGGGCGCCGATCAGGGCCATCGACAGGAGCGCGACCGCGTAGTCGAGGATGACGAGGCGGGTCCGGCCGTGGCGATCGAGGAGGGCTCCGGCGATCGGGGCCACGAGCAGGCCCGGCAGGACGCTCGCCGCGGTCACGACGCCGGTCAGCGCGGGCGAGCCGTACTCCGCAAGCGTGAAGAGGACGAGCGCCACACCGACCATGGACTGGGCGATGCGCGCCAGCTGCATCGACAGGAGGATCCGGCCGAGACCCGGGACGGTGAGCAGGGCGCGATATGAACGCTCGCTCCGTCGGCTCGGGCTCTGGGTCACCCACCGATGCTATCGACCGGACTGCCTCGCCGCCGCCCGCCGCACCGGCGCTTGACACGCGCGCGCACGATGGCGGGCGTTCGGGTCGGTCCGACCGACCGGGTTGGGAGGAGAGGAGGAATCCGTGGCGTCTTCGGCTGCGAGTCCGAGCCTCGAGAAGGATGCGATCGGGCTCACCGAGGTCCTGTTCCAGTCCATCACCCACATGGCGCCGGCGGTCGCGACCGCGCTGTCGATCGGCCTGGCGACGACGCTGGCGGGCGGTTTGACTCCGCTGGCGGTCGTCTTCGCCCTCGTCGCCTGCATCTTCACGGCCTACTCGATGAGCCAGCTCGCCACCCGCATGTCGTCCGCGGGCGGGATGTACACGTACGTCACGCGTGGGCTTGGCTCGTTCTTCGGCTGGCTGATGGCGTGGGCGTTCACGTTTGCCGAGCCGATCGTCCCCGCCGCGCTCTTCGCGGCCTTCGGGTTCTTCGGCGCCGCGTTCATCACCGAGCTGACGGGATTCGCGACCGACTACCTGTGGCTGCCGTTGGCGGTGCTCTGCGGAGCGGTGGTCTGGTTCCTGACCTACCGCGGGATCGAGCTCTCGACGCGGGCCGGCGTCATCCTGGGCGTGATCGAGATCACGATCTTCCTCGTCGTGTCGCTGCTGCTCGTCCTCAACGCGAAGTCGCCGGTCAACACGGCCGTCTTCATCCCGCCCGATGGCAATGTGAAGCCCGCGTTCCAGGGCATGGTCTTCTGCATCCTGGCGTTCGTCGGCTTCGAGGCAGCCGCGCCACTCGGCGAGGAGTGTCGCGAGCCGCGGCGGACGATCCCGCGGGCAATCATCCTGTCCTGCCTGCTGATCGGTCTGTTCTACATCTTCTGCTACTACGCGGCGACGGTGTACTTCGGCCCGGAGAAGATGCAGGCCGATTTCCTCGGCTTCAACGGCGGCAATCCGTGGGCCGGCATGGCGAACGCGATCCTGCCGACGATCGGCAGCCTGCTCGTCACGTTCGCGATCGTGAACAGCTGTCTGGCGAACTCGAATGCCGGGGCGATCGCGTCGACCCGGTCGATC
>JBPYEM010000361.1:0-3420 GCA_051985205.1 Candidatus Limnocylindrales bacterium
GACTGGGGGACGGCGGGCCTCGCGACGGGTCGCGGGCTCGTGGGCCGAATCGACCGGGCGGCAGCGGAGCTCGCGAGGGCGACGGCCGCGCATCAACCGCGCTCGAAGCGGGGATCGTTCGACGACCCGGTCCCGTTCGAGGAGATGCTTGGCGTGCCCCGCGATCGCCGTCCCGACTAGGGGTCGAAGGCCAGGAACGGTCCACGGAAACGGACCGGCGCGTCGACGTTCCAGCGGCCGGTCGGTCGCGGACGACGAGCGGCCGGGCCACGATTGCGACCCGGCCGCTTCCCCCCGGTTGGGCTAACCCCCTGGCTGTGGCGTGATCGGCCGGCGGATCAAACGGCCCGGCGGCCGGTCAGGAGCTGGGCGACGAAAACGATGATCGCCAGGACCAGCAGCAGGTGGATGAATCCTCCGCCAACGCTGCCGATCAGCCCGAGCAGCCACAGCACCAGGAGGATCACGATGATCGTCCAGAGCACGGTGGATCTCCGGTTCGACCGCGCGTCGTCCGGGCTGGACGGCGAACGCGATGCCTCCATCGTGTCGATCGAGCGGTGCGGCACCACGCTCGCGGAGGATCAGCGGCTCTCAGGGACGTGTCAGTCAGGCATCCCGATCCGAGGTAAGCGACTGCCCTGCGCTGGAGCGTCACCCCCCGCGGCGGCCTCGGCGATCGGATAGAGCTCGCGGAACACGACGTTCACCGCGGCGGCGATCGGGACCCCCAGGAGGCCACCGAGGACGCCGTACACGCTCAGCCCGACGAGGACGGCAAAGATCGTGACCACCGGGTGGAGATGGACGGCGCGACCGATCACGATCGGCATCACGACCTGGTCCTCGACCTGCCGCAGCACGAAGTAGAGGATCACGACGACCGCGGCCAGCTCGGGCCCGCCGCGCGCGAACGCGTCGATGCCGGCGACCGCCGTCGCGATCAGCGGACCGATGAGCGGGATGATCTCCAGGACGCCGGTCACGATCGCGATTCCCAGCGCGTATGGCAGGTGGAGGATCGGACCGAGCGCGACGTACACGACGAACGCGACCAGCGCGATCAGGAGCACCTGGCCGCGCAGCCACTTGCCGAGCACGTCATGGATCCGGCCGAGGAGCTCGACGGTCCGTGCCCGGTGCCGCCGGGGCAGCAGGGCGATTGCCCGATCGCGGAGCATCTCCCCGTCGACGAGGAAGTAGAACGTCACGATGAGGGCCAGGATCACCTCGAGCCCGGTCGAGCCGATCTCGCCGGCCAGATGAGCGGCGTCACCGGGCGACGCGAGGAGACCGCCGAGACGGGCCTGGATCTCGTGGGCGATGTCCGACACGGGCACCGTCTGGCCGGCGACGACGATGCGGTCCGTGCCGAACAGCTGCCGCAACAGCGCGGCCAAGGAGTCTGGACCCGACGCCGCGAGCAGCGTGATCTCGTGGGTGACGCGCCCCGCGAGCAACGCGACGAGGACGACGAGCAGGACGACGACGGCCGTGTAGCCCACGGCGACGACGGCGATCCGCGGCCAGCCCGTCCGCCGCTCTCCGGCCGTCACGAGCGGGCTGAAGGCATAGGCGAGGACCGCCGCCACGATGAAGGGACCCAGGACGTCGCGGGCCAGCCACAGGAGGACGAGCACCGCGACCACGAGCCACACGAACGGGCCGCGACCTCGGTCGGCCACGGGCGGGTCGGGGGTCGCGGAGCCGACGATCGGTGGCGACACGAAGGTCGGCGGCGACACGGCCGGCCGCAGCTCGTCCGAGGTCCCTGGGGCGGACGATCCCTCGATTCCCAGGGATCGTCGGAGCCAGGCGCGGACGGCGTCGAGCACGCTATTCCGCCAGCGTCGCCATCCGGACACCCGTGAGGAAGCCGCGGTAGGCGGTGATCGGGTCCGGCCCGGGGTGACGGGCCGTGCGATCGCCGACCCGCTCGCCGAGCGGCACGAGCGCCGCCAGGTCCGCCTCGATCCCGCGGCGATAGTCGACCTCGATGACGACCGGCGGGTCGAGCGCCAGGAGGCGCATCTCGCCACTCCGGGCGCGCTCCACGGCGCGACCCGAGGCCTCGCGGATCCGTGCCCGCGCCAGGTCCGGATGGAGTGAGGACGCGGCGTTCGAACCCGCGCCCTCCTTGACGACGACCCGTTCGGCCCACGGCAGCCAGGCCCCGACCTCGTCCGCCAGGGTGTCGTCCCCGGCGACGAGCCCGACCGGGATCCCCCACGCCCCGAGGACCAGGGCGTTGAAGCCGTACTCGCCCGTCGGCCGGCCGTTCAGGCGCGTCTCGGTCGGACCGCCCGTGTACGTGTGGGCGATCGTCCCGGTCGGATGGCCGGCACGCGCGTGGTAGCCGACGAACAGCGCGACGTCGAAACGGCTCGCCCCATCGCCGCCGGGGGCCGCGCCCGCCACCATCGACCAGGCCTTCTGCCCCTGCAGGAGCCTCGCGGCTGGGTCGAGCTCCGCCGACGGCAGGTTGTACATCCCGCCGTGGCTGTCGTTCACGAGGATGTCGGTGGCGCCGGCGGCGCGAGCGCCCTCGATCGCTGCGTTCGCCTCGCCGACCATGAGCCGCACGGCGGCACCGTACTCGCTGTCTGAGCGGGCCGTGGGTCGGGGATGGCTGACGCCTGCGATCCCCTCCATGTCGACGCTGATATAGACCCGCATCCCGACTCCGACGCTGGACCGGCGGAGCGCCGGCGTCGCCAGCGTAGCGGCTACCAGACGTCGCCGGGACGCCACTCGCAGCTCAACGATCCGAAGGGGTCGAGCCCGGCCGGCGTGGCCGGCGTCCGGAGGACGAAGACGTAGCCGTCGTCGTCGGGCGTCCGCTGCTCGCCATCAGCGGTACGGACCGACGTGGGGCCGCCCCAGCGTTCCCAGCCGAGGCGCTCGTAGAAGGCGGTCCGGCCCGTTCCCAGGGCGCCCAGCTCGTACTCGGCGCGGATGATTCCGTTGACCGTCGTCATCGTCGCACTCCCGAGCCCGCGATCACGGAACCGCGGCAGCGTCGCGACGGCTTCCACGTAGCCGGTCCGGAGCGGTGTGCCGCGAGCGTGGAGCTCCCGCGAGACGACGGCAGCATGACCCGCGAGGACGCCCTCGACCTCCAGGAGCACGTGGCGGCCACCCAGCGTGTGTTGCCAGTCCTCCTCCGAGAACTGCTCCTCGGGATTGTCCCGGTCGAACGACGCATCGACGAGCGCGCGAATCGCGGCGAGATCCTCGGCAGTGAGGTCGGCAGTTCGGGCATGTCGGATCCGGAAGGGCGGTGGCGTCATCATCGGCGGCCCCGGTGCCTCGGCGCGCGAGTGGCGGCACGGCTTGCACGCGGTGCGATCATGCGGCCATGGTCGAATACGGGAACGGCGTCAGCCAGGGCGCCGGCCAGGCGGGTGGGAGCGGCGGCGG
>JBPYEM010000362.1:0-3443 GCA_051985205.1 Candidatus Limnocylindrales bacterium
GCCAAGCCGGCCGATCGCGCCGTACGACGCGACGCAGCGGGAGGCCGTGGACGCGATCCTTGATCGGCCGGGTCTGCGCGGCTGGTTGACGGAGGCGGCGATCCACTCGGGCGCGGGAGCCGATCGATGAGCGAAGCGGTCCTGCCCGAGCGGTCGACACCCACCCGAGCGGACGCGGGCACGCTCGGCGAGCTCGCGCCCCACCTGGTCGCGCTCGAGCAGTGCGGGGTCGAGCTCCAGGCGCCGAATCTCATCACGAGGAAGAAGCGGCGGATCGAGTCGGCCGACGTCGACGTCGCAACCCTCAGCAGCGACAGCCTTCGCTTCGTCGGCTGGGCTGAGGACGAGCTCGTCGCCGAGTTCCCGGAGCTCGATCCCGAGGCGTCATACGAGCTCGAGGCGACGTTCCTCTGCGAGCGCGAGGTCCGGCGCGTCGTGACGCTCGCGGCCGGCGGCCGCCCACTCCAGCCGGCGACCGAGCTGAGTCGCGGCACGGCGACCGTCCTTCGGTCGGTCATCCCGTCCGCCGCCTACGCCTCGGGCAGCCTCGACGTCCGCGTCGGCCGCGTCGAGGGCCCGGACGTCATGCTCTCGGAGCTGCGGCTGTTCTCCTCGAGACCCGCTGCCCCCACGATCACCGTCGTCGGCGATTCGCGCGGCGGCCTGATCGGGTCGGTCGCGGCGGCCGATTCGTCGGGCATCGCCGACGTCACCGTTCGCGTCGCCGGAGAAGCGGGGGCGTTCGAGGTCCGCACCGACGCGCTCGGCGTCTTCCGCGTCCCGCTCGACGACCACCTGCCACGGGGCCGGGACGGCCGCCTGACCTTCGCGACCGGCGCGGGCGCGACCGCGACCGAGATCACGATCGACACCAGAACCGTCCCTCGCGGGCTGCACGAGCTACCGTCCCCCGAGGACTGCCTGGATCTGAACGGCGAGTGGCGCTACAGCGGCGGCCCGTTCCGGGACGATCCGCCGGAGGGTCCGGACCTTCCGACGGCGCGGGTGCCTGGTCACCTCGTGTACGACGGCCTGGTCCCCGTCGACGGCGTCGGGACGTTCCACCGCTCGTTCGACCTGCCGAACGACTGGGCGGGCCGCGCGGTCTTCCTCCGGTGCGACGGTGCATACGGTCGGGCCGAGGTCCGGGTCAACGGTTCGGTCGCCGGGGGCCACGGCAGCGGCGCGACGTCGTTCGACGTCGACCTCACGCCGTTCCTGCGACCCGGTCGGAACGACCTCGCGATCACGCTGACCGAGTTCTCGCCGTACGCCGTCCTCGACGACATGAGCTGGTACGCCCACATGTCGCTGCTCGGGATCTGGCGCGACGTCGCTGTGTTCAGCACGCCGCGCCTGCACCTCGGTCAGCTCGGCATCGAGACGGATTGGGATCCGTCGACCCGGGCGGGCTCGCTGGCGCTCGCCATCGAGGCGATCAACCTCCATCCCGAGTCGACGGGCTACGAGCTCGAGGTCACCGTCGCTGACGGCGAGAGGGAGCTGCATCGGTCTCGGAGCTCGGGCTCCGTCGGCGGTTCGTCGAGCGGGCATGAAGCGATCGTGACCCCGCCGCTCACCGTCGACGCGTGGTCAGCCGAAGACCCCCGCCTCTACGACCTCCAGGTGGTCCTCCGCTCGACGGGCGGAGACGCCACCGCCCAGACGGTCCGTCGCCGGATCGGCTTCCGCCGCGTCGAGACGCGCGGCAACCAGCTGCTCGTCAACGGCGCACCGATCCGGGTCCGGGGCGTCAACCGCCACGACTCGCGGATCCTCAAGGGGCGGGCGCTGTCCCACGCCGACATGCGGGACGACATCGTCAACCTCCGCCGGACGAACGTGAACGTGATCCGGACGTCCCATTACCCGCCGAGCCCGTACCTGTTGGAGGTCTGCGACGAGGTCGGCATGTTCGTCTTCGAGCAGCCGCCGATCTGCTTCTCCGGCGGCTTCGACGACCATCACTGGACTCGGACGAACGAGGCTGCGCCGCTGATCCCGATCGTCCTCGAGGTCACGGCGGAGACCGTGGCCCGCGACGCCGGCCACCCGTCGGTGATCGTCTGGGACCTCGGCAACGAGAGCCGCTGGGGACCCGCGTTCGACGCCCAGCTCGCCCTCGTGCGCGAGATGGACCCCCATCGCCCCACGATCTTCTCGTTCGACCTGAACGAGCTCGGGCCGGAGAACGCCCTCGTCCGGAAGCCGGACGCCGAGCGGCCGGCGATCCGGAGCTACCACTATCCGGGCTGGGACCGGACGTGGGCAGAGGACCTCGCGTGGCTCGGCGCGTACGACGAGCCGACCGTCCTCGACGAGTACATGCCCGTCTTCGCGCCGTGCCTTCGCGGCCCCGGCGAGGGCTATGGCCTCGCCATCGATCCCGGCATCCGCGACTACTGGGGCGCCGGCTACCAGCCGTTCGCGCGCGCGGCCCTCCGGGATGCGGGCGTCATCGGTGGGCTGGTCTGGGGAGGCTTCGGCGAGGTCTTCGCGATCCCGGTCGACCTGACGATCGGCGAGGGGCCGTGGGCCCACCTGCCCGTCACCGACTACGTCCGGACGCACGATCACTATCCGGCGGAGCCCGGCGTCTTCCGCCGCGGCGACGGCGACTGGGGCATCTTCGACGCCTGGAACCGGCCGCGACCGGAGCGCTGGCACGTCCACCAGATGTACTCGCCGATCGAGTGGACGTCGGCGGCGTTCGGCGCCGGCGGTGACCGCGTCGAGATCGCGATCACGAACCGGTTCAGCCATCGCTCACTGGGCGGTCTTCGCCTCGCGGTTTCCGGCGGCGAGCTGGAAGGCGCGGCGGCGCTCGACGGCGGTCCGGGTGCCTCGCAACACCTCGTCATCCGCCTCGATCCCGGATCGGAGACGCTCGCGCTCGAGGTCTGGCACGAGGAAGGTTGGCTGGTCGACGCGCACGAGTGGTCGTGGCCCGCGGCGCGGGCCCTCGGGGACCGGCTGCGCGAGGCGGCGGTCGGCGTCGACATCGACCTCGCGACGCCGGGCGAGCTCTCGATCGTCGGCGCTGGCCGGCGCTGGCTCCGCGCCTGGCCGCAGCTCCATGTCCTCGACGTCGACCAGCCCCATGTCCCGGTCCCCTCGCCCCGAACCGACGGGCGGCAGGTGGTCGTGACGGCGCCCGGGACGGTGGCGGCGCCCATCGAAGGCCATGACTGGGAGGGCCGGATCTCCGTCCGCGCCGACGGCCAATCCGTGGTCGTCGAGTACGACGCGACCTACGCGGGCACCCGGGCCTTCAACGCGAAGGAGGTCGGTCTGACGGTCCACCCGGCACCCGATCTCCGCGACCTCTGGTGGCGGCGGGTCGGCGAATGGACGACCTACCCGGAGGGCCACGTCGGTCGAACGTCGGGGTACGCGGCCGGTGCGCCGGGCTCGAACGGAGCGCTCCACCCGGCGGCGACGTG
>JBPYEM010000363.1:0-2127 GCA_051985205.1 Candidatus Limnocylindrales bacterium
ACGTCGCCCGCGGCGAAGATCCCCGGTACGGATGTCTCGAGGTGCTCGTCGGCGAGGACGCCGTTTTCCACATCGAGGCCGGCCGCCGCGGCGAGCGCGACGCGCGGCTCGGCCCCGACCCCGACGACGACCAGGTCCGCGGGGATCGTTCGACCGTCGTCGGTTCGGACGCCGGCAACGCGCCGGTGACCCAGGAATCCTGTCGCCGTCGTCCCAGCGACGAGCTCGACGCCGTGTTCCATGTGCGCGGTCCCGTACATCGACCCGAGCTCCGGCCCGAGAACCTTCTCGAGCGGACTCGGGGTCGGGACGACGAGCGTCACGCGATGACCGAGCTGGCGGAGCGAGGCGGCCACCTCGGAGCCGATCCATCCGCCACCGATCACGACGATGGCGTCCGCCGCGTCAGCCCCGAGGCGGATTCGATCGGCGTCACCGATCGTCCGGAGCACGACGATCCCGTCGAGATCGGCGCCGGGAAGCTGGAGACCCCGCGGGGCGGATCCGGTCGCAAGCAGCAGTCGATCGAAGCCGATCCGCTCGTCGCCGAGGCTGACCTCGCGACGGCCGGCGTCCAGCCGATCGACGCGGCGGCCGGTGAGGAGCTCGATTCCGTGCTCGGCATAGAAGCCGGCGGGATGGACGTGGAGGTCCTTCGTCTGCTCGCCACGCAGGTAGGCCTTCGACAGCTCGGGGCGCTCGTACGGACGCTCGGTCTCGTCCCCGATCAGGACGATCCGGCCATCGAAGCCCTCCTTGCGGAGGGCAGCGGCCGCGCTCGCACCAGCCAGGCTGGCGCCGACGATGACGTGCGTTTCGGATGCCATGGTCAGGACTCCTTCGCGCGGTAGCGCAGGAAGAGGTGGTCGCGGGATCGGCGGACGGAGACGAGCTCGTGCCAGCGGGTGTCGGTCGGCGGCAGCGCGAGCCCTTCCACGAGCCCGAGGCGCTCGGCGCCGCCTCGGCCAACGACCTGGGGTGACAGCGTCAGGAACAGCTCATCCAGCAGGTCGGACTCGACCAGCGCCCCCAGCAGATGCGGACCGCCCTCGGTGAGGATCAGTCGCGCTCCGAGCCGCGCGCCGAGGGCCGCCACGTCCTCGCCACTCACCGACGAGCCGGATGCGATCGGCTCGATCGACACGTGCTCCGCGACCCTTGCTCCCTTCAGCCTGGCTGCGCCCGCCGCCGTCGTCGCGATGACGACGGGTGTCGCCGGGTCGTTCAGCCCGGGATGCTGGACCGGGATGTCGCCGCTCGCGGTCACGAAGACCGTGGTTGGACGCGTGGCGAGTCCCATCTCGGCTCGCCACCCTTGGAACGCCGCGGCGGATCGCCGATGCACGTGCTCGGCGATCCAGGCGTGGTCCGTCGAGCCGCGGAGCGTCCCCGCCCCCACCACGACGACGTCCGCGATCGAACGCAGCAGACCCATGACGAACCGGTCCGGCTCGGAGAAGCCGCTGATCAGCCCGCCGCCGGAGAGGTCGCCGCCGCCGAGCGCGACGATCCCGTCGAGCGTCGAGACAAAGTTGGCGACGATCGCCGGGCGGTCGCGACGGAGGGGGATGAGGAGCGGCCCGCCGTAGCGTCGCTCGAGCTCGTCGGGCATTCCCCGGCCGCGAACGTCCGCCCCGGCATCGGCCGCCTCGAACAGGAGGTCGAGGGGAGTCGCGGTCCCGTCCGCGACGGGAGCCCCCGCGTTCGTGGCGACGGGCGTCGTCATCGGTCGCCTCGCCGGACGCCGCTGATGTCGAAGAACTCGCTCCGCAGGGCCGGATCGCTCTCGTAGGTGCCGCGATAGGCGGTCGTTCGGGTCATTGCCGTGTCCTCGCGGACACCCCGCATCTGCGTGCACAGGTGATGGGCCTCGAGGTAGACGGCGACGCCGTGGGCATTCATCAGCCGCATCAGCTCGTCGGCGATCTGGTGCGTCATCCGCTCCTGGACGCCGAAGCGTCGCGTGACGACCCGCACCAGCCGCGTCAGCTTGCTGATGCCGATGATCCCCTCGTGGGCGACGTAGCCGACGTAGGCGTTGCCGAAGAACGGCAGCGCGTGGTGCTCGCACAGCGCGTGAAACCGGATCGGCCCTTCAATGATCTGGCTCAGCCGACAATCCGGTCC
>JBPYEM010000364.1:0-3749 GCA_051985205.1 Candidatus Limnocylindrales bacterium
TGCCCCCGGCGAGAGCGGAGCCTCGCGGTCGCCGAGCCGGGCGAGGATCCGCGCGAGCGCGGCCGTGTCGGCGTACGGCGGGTCGACGACGACGACGTCGAACGGCGGCCCGACCGCCGCGCTGGTCAGCCATCGCTCTGCGTCGGAACGGATGACATCGGCCCGATCGGCGAGATGTGCCGCATGGACGTTTGCCCGGATGACATCGATCGCGCCGGCGTCCGAATCGACGAATGCGGCTGCGGCCCCTCCCCGCGAGAGCGCCTCGATCCCGGCCGCTCCGCTGCCTGCGAAGAGGTCGAGGAACCGCGCGCCGGCCAGATCCGGCTCCAGGATCGCGAACAGCGTCTGCTTGACCCGGTCGGCAAGCGGTCGCGTGCCCGGTCCCGGAGCCCGCAGCCGGATTCCCTTCGCCGAGCCAGCGATGACCCGACCGGCGTCAGCCATTCCGGGTCACGCCCCGCTTGCGGGATCGCCGGCCCAGACACGGGTGAGCCAGCCGTGCTCCAGCTCGCGACGGAGGGGCGCCGCGTCCGGGGCGAGGGCGCCGGCCTCGTCCAGCAGCTGCTCGGCGTGATCCCGCGCCCGCTTCGCCAGCGCGACGTGATCGCGGTTCTGGAGCGACGCGACGCGCAGACGCGGCAGACCGGATTGGGCCAGGCCGAGCACGTCGCCCTCGCGACGGATCTCGAAATCCTTCTCGGCGAGCTCGAAGCCGTCGCGGATCTCGACGACCGCCTTCAGCCGCGCCTGCGCGGTCTCGTCCGTCGAATCGGAGACAAGAACGCAGAAGCTCTCCGCGGTCCCGCGACCCACCCGCCCGCGGAGCTGGTGGAGCTGGGCGAGCCCGAACCGGTCCGCGCCCTCGATGATCATCATCGTCGCCTCCGGCACGTCGACGCCGACCTCGATCACGGTCGTCCCGACGAGGACGTCGAGCTCGCCGTCCCGGAACCGGCTCATCTCGGCATCTCGGTCCGCCGCCTTCATGCGCCCATGGACCATGCCCACGCGGAGCGGCGCAAGCACGTCGCGGAGACGGACCGCCTCCGCCTCCGCGGCCGGAGCGGACGAATCGGCAGGAGCCGTCGTCGAAGCGTCACCACCGTCGTCCGCCGGCTCGGCCTCGTCGATCAGCGGGACGACGACGAACGTCCGATGGCCGGCCGTCGCCTCTTGGCGGACACGGTTCCACGTGGAGTCGAGCTGGTCGGGGGATCGGATCCCCGTCCGGATCGGGATCCGGCCGGCCGGCGGCGTCCGGAGGTCCGAGACGTCGAGATCCGCGTAGAGGACCTGGCCGAGCGTCCGGGGGATCGGCGTCGCCGTCATCAGTAGGACGTGCGGGGCGTGGCCGCCGGCCTTCGCCTCGAGCTGACCTCGTTGTTCGACCCCGAACCGATGCTGCTCGTCGATGACCACGACCCCCAGGCGGGCGAACTCGACGCGTTCCTGGATCAACGCATGCGTCCCGACGACGACGGGCGCCTGGCCGGACCTGACGAGGTCGCGAACATGCGCGGCCGCCGCACCGGTCTGCGACCCGGTCAGCAGCTCGACGGCGATCCCCGCGTCCTCGAGCAGCGAGGCGAGCGTCGCGTGATGCTGACGCGCGAGGAGATCCGTCGGGGCGAGGAGCGCACCCTGGCGGCCGGCCATCGCCGCCGCCCCAAGGGCCCAGGCAGCGACGGCTGTCTTGCCGCTGCCGACGTCGCCCTGGAGGAGCCGCAGCATCGGCGTGGGTCGCGCGAGATCGTCGCGGATCGCGGCGATCGCCCGGTCCTGGTCGTCGGTGAGGTCGACGTCGAGGGCCAGCTTGCGTCGCAAGGAGCCGGTGACGGACCCGCGAAGGCGATCGTCAGCGGCGTCGTCGGCGTCGATCGGTTCCGCCGCATCGCGGCCGCGCTCTCGTCGCCGGCCGACCATGCCGAGCTGGAGCGCGAGCAGCTCGTCGAAGGCGAGGCGGCGGAGCGCCGCGTCGCGACCGTCGAACGAGACGGGATAGTGGGCCTCCTCGAGCGCCCCGGCGATCCCGACCAGCGACTCCTCGTGGCGGATCGCGTCCGGCAGGTACTCCTGGTAGCCGCTGCCGGCACGGTCGAGCGCTTCGCGGATCGCGATCCGGAGCCGCGTCGCTGTCAGGCCCGCCGTGAGGCGATAGGCGGGCACGATCCGGCCGACGTGCAGCAGCTCGTCGTCGCGACCGACGGGCTGGAAGTCCGGGTTGTCGATCGTCAGCTTCCGGCCGAAGCGTTTCAGCTTTCCCGAGACGATGATCTCCGCGCCCGGGAACAGCCGTCGCTCGATGTAGCGACGACCGAACCAGGCCGCCTCGATCGTTCCGGTCGCGTCCTCGAGGACCGCGATCGTCCGCTGGACGCGGCGCCGGAACGAAGGTTCGACCCGAACGCTCGCGACGCGGACCCGGGCGCTGACGACCGTTCCTTCCTCGACCCAGACCAGCTCGCCGAGCTGGCGCATCTCGCGCAGGTCGTCGTAGCGCCGCGGGAGGTGGAAGAGCAGCTCGCGGACGGTGAGAAACCCCAGTCGCCGTCCGGCGCGCTGGAGGACGTTCGCCGCACCCAGCCCGGAGTCCCGGAGCATCGTGTCGAGGAGCGCCGCGGGATCGCTCGGCGGCGGCTGCCGTGATGCCGGCCGTCGGGGCGCCGTCGACGGGCGTCGCGCCGTCGGACCCGTCACTCCCCTACTCGGCCGAGATCAGGTAGCGGTAGTGCGGCTGGCCGCCGTGGACCACCTCGTGCTCGGCCCCCAGCCGCTCGGCGATCTTGCGAGCGATCGCCTCCGCCTCCAGCAACGTCGCGTCCTCGCCGTAGTACAGCGTGACCAGCTCCGTGCCGGCAGGGAGTGCGGCGATGGCCTTGAGCACGGCCTTCTCCCGGTCGCCGTCGACGGCCATCAGCCCATCGTCCGGATCGAGGACGATCGTCTGGCCCTTCTTCACCTTCTTGCCACCGATCTTCGCGTCCCGAACGGCCTCCGTCGCCTGCAGCGTGGCGATGCCGCGCCCGGCCGCCGTCATCGGCTCGACGTTCGCGGCGGCGTCGCGACCGGGATTGAAGCGCAACAGCGCCGCGAACCCCTCGGCCGCGTTGCGCGTCGGCACGACGACGATCCGGCGATCCTCACAGAGCTTCGCCGCGAGCTCCGCGGCGAGCCGGACGTTCGGGTTGTTCGGCAGGATGATCACCTCGCGCGACCGGGCCAGTCGCGCGATCCGCAACAGCTCGCCGGTGCTCGGGTTGGCCGTCTGGCCACCGCGGACGATCAGGTCGACGCCGTTCTCCCGGAAGTGCTTCTCGAGGCCGTCGCCCGCGACCACCGCAACGATCGCCGGCCCGAGGGTCGGGTCGACGGCGATGCCTTCCGCCCCGCTCGTCTCGACGGTCGCCGGGCCATGGACGCCGTTGCCGCTGTCGTCCGTCCGCGTCGGCGCCGGCTCTGGCAGGGTCGCCGACGCCGTGGCGACCGGCGCCGGCGCAGCCTCGACCGCGACGGCACCGGCCGTCGCCACCCGACGCGACGGCGCGGCCGGGGATCCGTCGCCGACGAACTCCGCCGCGCGCGCCTCGCGGACGTCGTCCGCCATCGTGTCGAGGTTCTCCACCGTGATCCGCGTCAGCGTCCCGAGGGACAACCCGTAGGCGAGCCCCTCGTCGGGCCGCTCGTTGTGCACGTGGACCTTCGCCATCGCCTGGTCGCCGCCGACCAGCACGGACGTCCCGATCGAC